>CAMPIU010000145.1 GCA_946886545.1 uncultured Flavobacteriales bacterium
ACAGGGAATAAAACACTTACTTATTCATTTACAGATGCAAATGGATGTTCAGCCTCAGATAATCTTATTATAACAGTCAACCCATTACCGATTGTGAACGCCGGAAATGACACAACTCTTTGTAATCAGCCGTTCCCGATCCAGTTTACTGCAAGTCCATCCGGAGGAACCTGGACAGGAAGCGGAATTAGTCCCACCGGCACCTTCACTCCAAGTGTTACCGGAACGTTTAATCTGGTCTATACTTTCACCAATGGAAATGGCTGTACTAATTCAGATACACGGGTTGTAACGGTTGTAAATCCGGCAATAGCCAATGCCGGCCCGGACCTGGAAGCCTGTATCGATGCCCCGGATATTCAACTGAACGGAACTCCGGCGACAGGAACCTGGACAGGAAGTTTTGTTAATTCAAGCGGGTTATTCAATCCAGGTATTACCGGAACTTTTCCATTGGTAATTTCCAACGGAGCAGGAAATTGTTTGACGCGAGACACGATGTTATTTACTGTTCATCCACTGCCAATTGTAAGTGTTGGAGCAGATGAAGATTTTTGTCCAAGCGATAATCCGGTCAACTTTTCAGGAAACCCAGCAAACGGGATTTGGAGTGGAACCGGGATTACAGATGCAGCTTTAGGAACATTTGATCCGGGAATAGCACCGGTTGGAACACACACCATCATTTATACTTTTACAAATCCGGTTACCGGGTGTATTAATCGCGACACACTAATGGCAATTGTTCACCCGATGCCCACAGCAAATTTCACTTATAATCCAATTACCTGTATCGGTACAAACGAAGCTTTTACAAATACAAGTACACTAGCGGATCAAAGCAACTGGGATTTTGGTGACGGAACCATTATTACTGCATCCAGTCCAAATCATGCTTATACTGCTTCCGGTTTTTATGATATCGAACTGCATGTAAGCACTTCTTTCGGATGTTTGGATTCCATTACCCAGCAAATCGAAGTTCGGATTCCTCCTGTGGCAGATTTCAGTTTACTACCCGATTCGGCTTGTGGGCCTATGACGGTTACTTTCACAGATTTGTCTTTGGGTCAAAGTTTGAGTTACAACTGGAATTATGGCAACGGACAAAGTAGTACCAATGCAACTCCTGTTTCACAAACTTACCAGGCGAGTAATGTCACTGATACCAATTATACCATTACATTGAGCTTAACGAATTTCTGCGGTACAAGCAGTCATTCAGAACAAATCACGGTAATGCCTTCGCCTACTGCGGTTTTCGGCACATTAACCAATATTGGTTGTACTCCACTAATTCTGGACATGGTCAATAACAGCTTTGGACTACCCGATACCTATGAATGGAATTTTGGAGACGGAACCACTTCCGATACAGCCGGGGCGACACTACAGCACACCTTCTATACCGGAACAGAAGATACCACTTATACTATTCAATTGATTGTGAATAATGAATGCGGATCGGATACTGTCCAACACCAAATTACCGTGCTTCCGCCGCAAGTAAATGCATTTTTCAATATCGACAATCCTTCAGGTTGCGTTCCTCATACAATCAATTTGAGTCAATTTTCACAGGGAGCAAGTTTTTCTTCCTGGGATTTTGGTGATGGGAATATTTCCAGTGCATATAACCCTTCCCATACATTTACGGCGGCCGGAACCTATGTCGTTTCACTTTTCGCAGCTGGCTGCGGATTTGATACTGCCACAACCATTGTCACCGTTCATCCGCTTCCGCAAATTGATTTCACCTCCCTGGACTCTGTTTGTGAAAACCAGAGTTTTACATTCACCAACCTAAGCAGTGGAATAGCTTCGATCAACTGGGATTTTGGTGACGGAACCTCTTCTACCCTGACCAATCCTACCCACAGCTATTCCAGTTCAGGTTCTTATACAGTTACTTTATCCGGAATTAGTCAAACTTATGGCTGTACGACACAAATGACAAAAACCATCCTGGTAAACCCCGGGCCAAACTCTCAGTTCACACTCGGTCCGAATACCGGATGTGAGGATTTGACTGTTCAGATGACGAATAACAGTATTGGTATTACGAGCCAGGTTTGGGATTTCGGCGACGGAAATTCTTCAATTCAAACCAGTCCAATTCATACATTCACTACACCGGGTTCTTATGCTGTGCAGTTAATCGTATTAGACAATATCGGATGTCCCGACACATCATTCCAGGTGGTTACCGTTTATCCATTACCGGTCGTTGATTTCACTTTCACCACTGTTGATCCCTGTGTGCAGCCAACGGTAGTAAACTTTACAAATAACAGCAGTAACACAGCGGGATATGCCTGGAACTTCGGCAACGGACTTACTTCCACACTTACGAATCCAAGTACTGCTTACCAGCAAGCCGGAGATTATATCGTTTCACTTGTAGGAACTTCTATTCACGGTTGCGTAGACAGTATCCAAAAAATAATTTCCTCTTACCAAATGCCAAATGCTTCTTTTGTTTTGCCCACAGACTCTATTTGCGTAGGAGAAGAAATACAACTTCAGGTTAATTCACAATTTGCCAATTCTATTTCCTGGTTTATGGACAATGGAACGACCCTTACCGGAAGCCCAGTCACATACAGCTATGGAGCAAGCGGTACTTACAATGTTGTTTTGATAGCCTATGGTGATGGCGGATGTAATGATACCGTTTCAGCCAACGGCTCAATTACGGTATTGCCACAACCTACTGCTGATTTCAGCTACACCAATATTGAAGGTCCGGAACCATTGAGCGGGATTGTTGAATTTACAAACCTGAGCAGTTTAGCCGACTATTATTCCTGGGATCTTGGAAACGGAACTTTTTCTTCTGAAGAAAACCCAACAGAACACTATGAACAAGATGGCGAATTCCAGGTTACACTCATTGCCAATACAATCTACGGCTGTGCCGATACCATTGTAAAAACCATTAGTGTAGACTTCTTTTATGGTTTGTTTATTCCTAACGCAATGAGTCCGGGACACACAGATTTCGAAGTAGCGAATTTTATTCCGAAAGGTGTTGGTTTAAAGGAATTTGAATTATTGATCTACGATGACTGGGGAAATTTGATTTGGTCTACTACAGCATTGGATACTGACGGAAGACCGACAGAATATTGGGATGGAACCTATCTCGGAGAACCTGTTCAGCAAGATGCTTATGTTTGGAAAGCGAGTGCTACTTTCCAAAATGCAGATGTCTGGGAAGGAAAAGAATATCCGAAGGGAAGAATCAAAAGATCCGGAACTGTAACAGTAATACGATAAGTTATGAGAGCGCTACTTTTATTCATATCATTGATTGCTGCTGTGGGAAACACTTACTCACAGGATCCTAACTTTTCCCAGTTTTACAACAATCCCATTTACTACAATCCTTCCATGACGGCTGTGAATAATGGAATTGCAGTTCGTTTGAATGCGCGTTCCCTCTGGGGTCCGATCCCAGGAAGATTCAATACTTTTTCCTTCTCAGCCGAAGCACAGACGATGTACAAAATGGGTCTTGGTATCATGGCTTACTCGGATGTTGGCGGTGAGGCACTTTTAAGAACCGCAGGAGGTTATGTCAATTACTCATACAGACCTGTTGATACGAAAAACTTTATTCTTCAGGCTGGAGTGAGCGGTGGATTTGTAACCAAAAACATCGATTGGTCGAAATTGACTTTCTCTGATCAGTTGGATGAAACAATGGGGAAAATCAAGGAAAGTAATTTCAATCGTCCGGGATACAACAGTGTTTCTTATGCCGATTTTAGTGCTGGACTTGTAGCACGATTCAATGGTTCTACACGCAAACAAAGCAGTTCATTTAAGCGATTTAACGCAACTCTCGGCGGAGCAATCCATCATTTATCGCAACCAAAAGATGCTTTCCTGGCAGATAGTGACAAATTGCCCTTTAAGTTGGTATTCCATGCTTCCTCCAATCTCTTGTTCAATGAACTTGTGGTTTCTCCGGGAGCAGTTTTTGAAATGCAGAATGAATTCAGGACTTTTAGTATCGGGAGTAATTTCATCAATCAACCCTTTATTATCGGTCTTTGGTTCAGAAACAGAACTGCTGCTTTGAGTTTCAAGCAGTATGATTCATTTATTTTCACACTTGGATTGAATCTGAAAACGAAATACGAAAGTCTTTGGCGCGTGACTTATAATTTTGACATGACGATCTCCCGTTTGAAGACAAGCAGTTATGGAAGTCATGAACTTTCCCTCTTGTTCGAAATTCCGAACCGGGTGTTGTTTTCCAAGAACGTAAACAGCAAAAATGCTCGGAGAAAATACCAGTGTCCAAAGGAGTTTAGCGGATTTTAAAATAAATTGAAAATGTAAAATGGAGAATTGAAAAGAGTTGTCTACCATTTGCCTTTATCAGTGTAGTTCTTGATTATTCTCAAATCTAATTATTTACACTTACAAATCTAAGGGATAGCTATCGGGATTACATTTTCAATTTTCAATTATCAAACCCATTTCTTCTGCATGGCTAAGCGGACTGCTTCTACCTTTGAGTTTACATGGAGTTTTTCGTAGATATTGGTCATGTGTTTGCGGACTGTATGCGGACTAATGAATAATTCATCAGCAATGATGGTATAGCTTTTTCCCTGAGCCAGGCAATTCAGAATATCCATTTCACGTGAGCTTAGTGGAGTTGCTTCCGGAAGGGAAGTTTCTTTCTTTTGATTCTGAATAAAATTGTATGCTTTTTTTGCAATTGCCGGTGCCAATGGAGCAGCTCCAAATTCAAGTACATTGTCGATAGCCAAATGAAGATTTGCAATGGATTCATCTTTTAACAAATAACCACTTGCTCCGGCCTGGATAGCTGCAAAGATGCGCTCCTCATCATCGAATACCGTGATCATGATAAAGTGAATCTGCGGAAACAGAACTTTAGCTTGTTTCACAGCCTCGATACCATCCATTACAGGCATATCAATATCCATGAAGATAATCTCCGGAAGCTGATTAAGCGTTGGAAGCACATAAAGAAAGGCCTGTCCGTTAAAGGCAGACATCGTGATTTTTACTCCTGGTTTCGCCTCAAGCTTTTCAGTTAAGACTTGTACATTGTACACTTTGTCATCGACAATTCCTATTGGACAGATTCCCATACAAACAAATGTGAGGATTTATTCAGCCAATTCCAATTACGCAATTGTGCTATTTTTTTTCCATTTCAGGAATAAGATCATTCCCGTATGCTCGGGGCTTTTCTGTAAGGAATAAATTGCATTAATTTTTTCAGCACGCTGCTCAATACTTTTTAAACCATAGTGAAATTCCGGTTTTAAATCCGGATTAAACCCAACTCCAAAATCTTCCATATAAAGTTCTAAATAATCCCCTTCTTCCTTCAAGGTAATTTCCACCTTTTTGGCCATCGAATGCTTGTGAATATTACTGATTCCCTCCTGAAAAATACGCATGACATGTAGGGAAACTCCGGGATCCAATCCAAAATCCATTGTCTCACTGTTTTCCATTTGAAGGTTAAATTTGACTTTTATAGAATTGTCTTCCAGCCATTTTTTGGCCACATTCTTCATCCGGCTAACTAAGACCTTCAACGACATATTCTCCGAATGCAATGCCCAAACCGTGTCACGCAAGGAACTCATTGCTTCCTGGCTCATCAAAAAAGTTCTGTTGATGCGCTCATTTTCCTTTTCACTATGAGAAAGCAATTCCAGGTTGTTTACCACAAAGCTCAATTGTGATCCGACCAAATCATGTAAATCATAAGAAATCCGCTTACGCTCTTCATTAGTGGCCTGAAAAACCTGTTGCTGTGCGATCAATTCTTTCTTCAATGCCCGTCTTACGAAATAAAAGATCAGAGTGATCACCGTTAAAAACAAAATGGCAACCAAAACGATCCAATAAGTATTTTCCAGTTTCCGGCTCAATTGCTGTTCGCGTAATTCCGCATCCTTCTTTTTCCGGTATAGTTCCGAGTGTTGTTTTTCTGATTTTATATCATAAATGGCATTTGTTTTGGCTATTGTTTGGTCGCGGAGTTCTTTGTAATACTTATAATGGTCGATCTCATATTTCTTCCAGAAATATTTTGCTTTCTCATTCTCGTTCCGATTCAAATAAATCAAGCCAAGTGCCTTGTAAATTTTGTACAATTGTTCGTTTGCCTGAAGCTTTTCAGCTATCGGTAAAATTTCCAGCAACAACTTTTCTTCCTGTTTGGAGTCTCCTTGTTCCTGATAAATTCTTGCCCAATTCAGTACAGTACTAAGATACAAGTAATCGTTATCAATTTCTTTAGCTAAACTCGCTGCTTCGCGATAAGTTTCTTCCGACTCCTTGTATTTTTTTAAATCACTCAAGAGCATCGCCTTATTGCACAATACAATTTCTAATCCGTATTTATTGGATGTTTCCCGGTATCCTTTAATTGCCAATTCGGAATAATACATACTGGAGTCTCTTATTTCCAATACATTGAAAGCAGTAGCCATATTGGAATAAGCATCCAGAATTTGCACTTTATCTTTTCCACGATGATAGGATGCAATACTCTTCCGGTACCAAAACAAAGCAGTTTGTGATAAATCCAATTCTTCATATAGCAAACCCAAATTATTCTGAGTTGCCCCCACATTTACGTAATCATCCATTTTTTCAAAGTACAATTTCGCTTTATGGAAAGATTGAATTGCACGTTTCAGATCATTTTTCCGCCAATAGATCAAACCCAGATTGTTCTGGCAGGAAGCAACTCCTTTGAAATAATTGATTCGCTTCGAAATGGCAAGAGCTTTTTGATAATTGGCAATGGATAGTTCTGTTTGTGAGAGTACATCGTAAGCAATTCCGATCCTGATATAAGCCCTGAGCTCACCAATATAAAATTCACATTCATTTGCTTGGATCGCTATTTTTTTGCATTCCTTAATAGCCGCTTTCGGATCTTCGTAGCACAAATCCAGCACCTCATCATTGCGTAGATTTATTTTATTGGTATCGCACTGTGAGTATGCTCTCAAAAAAGAAAGGTTCAGAAGTAAAGTAAGTAGCAGCAGTCGTCTCATCAAATTTCTTTTCAATTACTTGAGTTCCATTCTTTTCAAATACTTTCTTCGTTTAAAGTAGAGCAATCCGAAAAAACCAACAAAAATACCGGCTATAAACCAAACCAGGATATCTTCATACCAGGAAGTTTCTATTTTAAAGGTCGTATTCACCGGATTCGAAAAACGTCCAGTTCCGGGATCAAAAAGCCGGATTTCCAGGGTATAAGATCCCGAGTTCAATTGCTAGAAAGTCAATTTTGTTAAGCCCAACGAGGTATTTGACCATCGAATCTGTTCTTTATCGTTGTTGCGAATCAGGCGGTATTGCAATTCATAAGGGTGATTCCCCATCAATTCAACCAATTCATAAGGG
>CAMPIU010000146.1 GCA_946886545.1 uncultured Flavobacteriales bacterium
GCCAATCATCAAAACTTAATTTATCATGCATTGGAGTTTTATGATGACAATAGAGACGGCCCCCTCAAAATTTTGAATCTCGTTGATCAAAACGGGATTATAACAGGTATGACTGCTGAATTGATTTATTTTGACAACAATGTATCTCCGTCCCTTTCAAAATATGCTATTTACGGTTATGTCGGAACGGGGGGAAGTACAAGCGTTCAACTCCAGCTTTTTGATGGTTACAGTATTACCAATGTTACATTACCTGCAAATACCGTTGGAGGAACTCCTGCTCCGGTTGTGAACTTCTCTTCCAATCCTTTGAACTTATGTAAGAATGACAACCTCATCGATTTAACGAACTACGTCAATTATTACGATCACGGAACTTTCCAGATCAATGGAACTGCAGTTCAGGGAACAACCATCGACGGAACCGTTCTTTCACAAACCTTCACCGGTGGAACAATTATCCTGAATGATGAAATCGATGGGTGTATGATCATCGCATCTGCAACAATGACATTCCCGACATTGGGTAGTGCTTCGGTAGTTTCCACGCCAAGTGCCTGCGGATCAAATACCGGAACCGCTACAGTTACCTTTACTGCCGGAGCTTCTGCTAACTACATGTTGGAATGGTCAACTGGTGAGGCAACGAATTCCATCTCGAATTTAGCTCCCGGACCTTATTTTTACAATGTAACGGATGATTACAATTGCCATATCACAGGAGTTACTTCAGTTGAGGCAAGTGGAGTGACCATCACGCCAACGATTACGAACGTTTCTTGTAACGGACTAAATAACGGTTCCATCAGTATCAATATTGTTAATCCCAATTCATACCAATTTCTGTGGTCTAACGGATATGGAACACAAACCATCTCGAATTTAGCACCCGGAAATTATTCCGTAAATGTTTGGGACAACAATGGTTGTCAGGTTTCAGGTTCTTACACCATCACGCAACCGGCACCAATTACAGCAAATTTATTCGGGAACGAACCAACTTGCGGAGCTACAGACGGCGGAATTTTTGCCTCAGTATCTGCTACAGCTCCAACTTACGATTGGATCGGTACCGGACAAACCACACAAAACCTTTCAGGGGTCGGACATGGCTTGTACACCCTAAAAGTGACTGATGGAAGCGGATGTATCAAGCAATTCACACACCAGTTGGATGACCATTTTGCCGTTGATATTAATACAAGTGTTATCAATGCCAATTGTAATCAAAACAACGGTGGAATTGCAGTTAACTTTGTTCAGGACCCGAATGGCGGAACATTGGCATCCTCATGGTCGTGGTCGAACGGAACAACAACACAGAACAATTTCTCTTTGGCAGCCGGAAGTTATACGATTACAGCCACAAGCGGTTCAGTAAATCAACCTTGTTATACTGAAAAAACTATCATTGTGGGAACAAAAGCCCCGCTTGCTCAACCCATTTGTTTGGTGACTGTCGACACATTAACTACAACCAACCTGGTAGTTTGGGAACGAACCGAAACTTCAGGAATTGATCATTACAACATTTATAGAGAATCCGACCTTGCCGGGAACTATCAATTGATCGATACGGTAATGGCTGGCAGTTTGTCATTTTTCAATGATGTTGTTGCCTCACCGATGGACCGTTCATGGCGCTATAAACTATCGGCAGTAAATGCATGTGGTGAAGAAAGTCCTATTTCCACGGAACATAAAACCCTGCATTTGAATACCATTCTGAATACCGGAAACGGATCTTTTGATGTTCTATGGGATGATTACGAAGGTTCAGGAAATGTAAACGGCTATGTAGTATGGAGAAGAACAGATCAGGTAGATTGGATTTCAGTAAGTCCTACAATTGCTCTTGGAACTTCTTTCTACAACGATGTTCCACCGGCGGGGTCAACCGGGGTGGATTATTACATCGAAATGGTCCTGAATTCGCCTTGTACAGCAGAAAAAGCGCAGGATTTTAATACTACCCGTTCAAATCGTGAACGTGGACAGTTTGCAGCCGGAGAAGGGGTTGACGGAGCTTCATCGAATGGTATTTCCGAAAACTACCTGAATGAAATCAACATGTACCCGAATCCTACGCAAGGTGCAGTTACTTTTGTTCAAAATGGCAATGAAACAATCACTTACCGTGTGACTTCACTTTCAGGAAAAGTCGTAAGCGAACTAACAAGTTCCGAATCCAAAATCGAGATCCAATTAAATGAATTCCAATCAGGTATCTACCTGGTAGAGATCAGTTCTGCTAATTCTAAAATCACTAAAAGAATCAGCAAATATTAAACTATATTGATTTAGTAAATCAAAAGAGTCCGCCGTGGCGGACTCTTTTTTACCAACTATTTATAGAAAGACCAAAAGCACTCAAAGAGAACTACAAGATACGAGTCTATTGGTCCCTCAAAACTATATTTGTATACCTTTGCTGATTGTTAATTGCTAACACAAAAATACTTATGAAAAAGCTACTTATACTATTAGTTGTTTTCGTTTCAACCTTTTCCTTTTCCCAAGGTTGGAATTACATTGGAAGTTCAACCGGAATTGCAAACGCCACGGAGGTCGATATTGAAATTACTCCGAATGGAAATTTGTATGCTGCATATATTGATGGTACAAATTCAAATAAAATCACAGTACGTAAATGGAACGCCGTATCCAGTTCTTGGCAATTAGTCGGTGCAGCAGGAATCGGGGATGCTAACGTATTCGATTTACAATTGATTGTTCTTGGAGAAACTACCCCTGTCGTTGCAGCAAAGACTTTTTATCAAACAACATACGAATTTTTAGAGATTTACAAATTCAATGGTTCAACCTGGGCATATCAGCCAATTGGACCCGGTGGTTATAATCAAATTGAACATAATTATGACTATTCCCTTCGCGGGAATGCATCGAATGAATTGTTTTTAACGTTTTTCAATGTCGATGATCAATCCACTGGTTACTCTCCTAACAATGCGCTGATCACAGTTAATATGACGGATGAAGTTGTTTACGGAGGAGCAAGCCCTAACCTTGAACAAACCAGTTTTTCAGGTGAGTTAAGCTCTTATATCGATGGCTCCAATGCTTATGTCATTCATGGCGAAGCAGATATGTCCGATTATATTCCGTTGGATGTTTCCACTAATGGCGCTGCATATAACGGTTATACCCTTGACAACTCGGATGGGGCTTCTAAAATGCTGATTGAGAAAAACAACGGCGCTACTGCTATCAGTTCTGTATGGGCTGTTCCATACTCTACATTTCCTTTAAAATTCCGCTCTTTCAATGGAACAACTTTTGGAACCCAGACGAATATCAGTACCGGATCAAATGTGGTTGACTTTGATTTCGACACTTATTACAATGACGCATATGTATTCTATAAAACAAGTTCTTGCTTCTTTAAGAAAGTAACCAATGTTGCTACACCTTCAATCAGTACTATTTCTTCGGGAACTTCATTGGCACCATCCTCTGCCACATCTTTGGAAACAGAGGTTTACAACAATGTTTATGTCATCGCTTACGTTGACGGCGGTAAGTTCTATGTAAAAGAATACAATCAATTGGCAAATATTGAGGATTACGACCTTTTTGCAATGTGCGAATCTTCTGTTTTCAACAACTCTGCAAGTAACTCTGTTTACTGTCTGGACCCAAACTTCAGCCAGCAGGGATTAACAATGACCTGTGTTTCTCAAAACGTTGGGATCATTCCTAACTCCGCTATCAGCTTATCTGGAGCAGGAACCTTGAGTTTCTCTTTAAATATCAGCAATACAAACGATGTAAGCTCACCAACTATTGTTGATCTGCAATTCGAACTATTCGACAATGGAATTTCATGTGGAACACAATTAATCCCGATTACTGTTAATCCGAAACCGGTGATCGCATTTACAAACCCGACAAATGCTGTTTGTGAAAATGCCAATCCGATCAACTTAAATAACTGGGCAACCCCAAGCGGAGGAACCTGGGCCGGAACCGGGATCCTGAATAACACTTTCTACCCTTCTTATCCAAATGGTTCAAGCATTGTAATGGCTTACACGAAGACCAATCAATATGGCTGTACCAGCGCAAGCACTCTTCCTTTTACGATCAATCAAACTCCGGATTTAAACGTTACAACGAATTCTTCGGATTGTAATCTCAATACGGGAAGCGCTTCCGTTACAATTACAAACGGACAATCTCCCTATTCGATTTATTGGAGTACCGGCTCTACACAATCGAGTGTTTCTGATTTAGCTCCTGGACAATATTTAGTATCTGTAACAGATGTGAATGGATGTCTTTCTACATCAACTTCAATGATTGGATCTAACGGTTTGACTCAAACAGGAGCTCCTACCGGAGTACTCTGTTATGGTGCGAGCAATGGTGCAATTAATGTAACTGTTACCGGAGGTGCCGCTCCCTTGGTTTATTCCTGGTCAAACGGTGCCACAACAGAAGATATCACAGGCTGTGTCGGCGGACCTTATGAATTAACAATTACCGATGCATTGGGATGTATTTCAACAGCAACATACCTTGTACAAGAGCCACAACAAATCATGTTGAACCAGATGGTGGTTACTCAACCATCTTGTGCTGTATCAAACGGCCAGGTTACTGCTTCCTTCAATGGCGGAACAGCCCCATTCAATTATGCATGGTCTGATGTCCAAGGAACAGATTTAGGTGTTAACAATGCTACCATTACAAACATCGGAGCGGGAACATACCTTTGCACCATTACAGATGCAAATGGCTGCTCATTCAACTCTGCAGCTTTAGTATCCAATAATTTCGGTCCTACTTTGGCAATCGATACCATTATTCCATCTTCCTGTTCGAATGACGGACAAATTCAATTGACCGTAATTTCAGGAAATCCAACCGACTATTTGTGGACGAATGGTGCAACAACACAAAACATTACCAATCTGGCTCCCGGTTCTTATGCTGTTTCAGTAACCGGAGCTTCAGGCTGTATTACCGTCTTAGGCGGAACTGTTGAATCAACTTTACCTGATCCGGTTGATATTTGTTTGGTAACCGTTGATTCTACAACCAACACCAACCTGGTGGTTTGGGAAAAACCGATCACAACAGGTATCGATCACTTCAATATCTATCGTGAAACGTCCCAAGCAGGTTTATACCAGTTAGTAGGTACCGTAAACTATTCTGATGAGTCTATTTATAACGACCTGGTTGCTTCACCGAATGTTCGTTCCTGGAGATACAAGATCTCATCTGTAGATGCTTGCGGAAACGAATCTGAATTAAGTTTAAACCACAAAACGATCCACTTGGTGATCAGTCACGGTTTAGGAAGTGATATCAATTTGTTCTGGGACAGTTATGAAGGATTCAGCTACCCTAACTTTGTATTGAAAAGACATACGGATGCAGATGGCTGGACAACACTTACAACGATGCCGAACAACTTGTTTACATACACAGATCAGCCAACAACAACAGATGGCTTATATTATGTAGTGACTGTAGATGCACCTAGCACCTGTTCAAGTACTAAAATGGCACAGGACTTTAACACAACAAGATCAAACCGTGATAACCGCCTTTCTACAGGACAACCGAATTCAATCTCCGAATTGCTAAACCAGGTAGTGAATATCTACCCGAATCCGGCAAATAGCGTTCTGAATGTAGAGAATAGTTCCAGTCAATTAATCGAAGCAAGAATCCTGGATCAAACAGGCAGACTGATTCTGACTACAACCCTTGTGCCAGGTCAAACTAAAATAGACTGTGGAAAACTTGCAATGGGAGTCTACAACATTGAATTACATTCACTCGGCGCTAAAACACTGAAGCGCTTTGTGATAGAAAGATAAAGAGAACATTAAAAGGGAGTTAAAAGCTCCCTTTTTTAATCACAAATCTTTGTCAATAAGTTTGATTCTTCTTCCGTGTAACAGATTTGAGAAAGAAGTACTTTAATAGAAATACTTCAGCATGGCTAAAAAGAATAAACTATTCGTATTAGATACTTCTGTACTATTACATGACCACGATGCAATCATGAACTTTGAAAGACATGACGTTGCTATTCCAATTACAGTTTTGGAAGAATTGGACAAATTCAAGATCGGAAATGACACCAAAAATTTCTCAGCCCGTGAAGTAATTCGTTTCATTGATAGAATATCGGCAAACGGCGGTTTACAACAATGGATTACCCTGGGGCCAAATCTGGGTGCATTCAAAGTACTTCTTGATTCGCAGCCAAAAGGTGTAGATGCGGAAACAGTTTACGGTGTTGGAAAAAATGATCACAAGATCATTAATGCAACACTGGCTGTAAAAGAGCAGGAGCCTAAGAAGGATGTGATTCTTGTTACAAAAGACATCAATTTAAGAATTAAGGCGAAAGCTTTGGGAATTCTTGCGGAAGATTATGAAACAGGAAAAGTGCATTCCAACGAACTGGAACAAACATCCAGCTCCACCATTGAAGGAGTTGAATCTGAAACCATCAAACAATTGTTCTTAAAAGGAACGATCGATGAAGAAGGAATCCTGGGAAATCACAAAGTCGCAAACGGGTATTACATCCTGAAAAACGGTAAAAGTTCCGGCTTGGCTTACTTTGATCCGCACACGGATACACTGCAGCGCGTAGAAAAGGAATATACTTCCGGGATCAAACCTAAAAATGCGGAACAGGCATTTGCGATCAATGCCTTAATGAATAACAACATCAAGCTGGTTGCCTTGCAGGGAGTTGCCGGAACAGGAAAAACCTTACTTGCGTTAGCTGCGGCATTGGAACAGCACAAGCTTTTCCAGCAAATCATTTTAGCCCGACCGCTTGTACCGTTATCAAACAAAGAAATCGGTTTCCTTCCGGGCGATGCGAAAGACAAGATCGGTCCTTACATGGAACCGCTTTGGGATAATTTAAAGTTTATCAAATCGCAATTCGGAGAAAATGAAAAGCGTCACAAGCACATCGTAGAGATGGAAGAAAGCGGGCGGATCCTGATTACTCCTCTTGCATTCATACGTGGTAGAAGTTTATCCAATATTCTCTTTATTGTGGATGAAGCTCAAAACCTGACTCCGCACGAAGTAAAAACGATCATTACCCGGGCGGGAGAAGGAACCAAAATTGTCTTCACCGGTGATGTTCACCAGATTGACACTCCTTACCTGGATGAAAACAGTAACGGGCTTGCTTACCTGATTGACCGATTAAAAGGTCAGCATCTGTTTGCACATGTTCGTTTGGAAAAAGGAGAGCGTTCTGAATTGGCAAATCTTGCGAATGAACTTTTATAGGTTGAACCCTGAAATGAGCTAATGGAGGAGCCAATATCTCCAAATACTGAATAATCAAATGAATAACTATATTTGGGAAAA
>CAMPIU010000147.1 GCA_946886545.1 uncultured Flavobacteriales bacterium
GCTTACCACTGCCCAAAGCAACCGGGTGAACAGAAAGTTTATAGACATCAATAAGTCCCAAGTCTATGAATGTCTTTATCAGGTTTGCACCACCATAAAGCCAAATATCCTTTCCACCCTCTTTCTTTATCCGGGCTACTTCCCCGGCTATGTCGGAAGAAATGAAAACCGCCCTTTCATCGTTTCGTTCCCGGTGTGAAAAAACGAATTTGTTTTTAGAATGGATTCCTTGCCACATCTTTTCTTCTGCCGGATTGGTATTTTCGTCAGGCTGAAAATTTCCCCAGGCATCATAACTGACTCTTCCATAAAACATGGTATCAATACTTTCAATGAATTCATCAAAGTTCATGTCATCGTCCATTATACACCAATCAATTTCACCGTTCGGACCTTCAATAAACCCGTCTAATGTTACGGCCAGATTTAAAATTACTTTTTTCATTTCCTATATCTTTTTCTGCAAAACTAATGCGGAATCCTGGTTCTTACTTTGGAAAAAAGCGACAAATCAAAGCTCTGAAGGTGTCAATCCTGTGTTTCGTTTAATGACATTGGCCAGATGCGAATGATCATAAAAACCGCATTCAAATGCAATGGATAAGAGACTTCTTTTATCGCAAGGATTTTTAATAAGGGACAAAGCATGCTGAAAACGAACAATATTGGTATACTCTTTTGGCGAAACGCCAACCTGGGTTTTAAAACTCCGTTCCAATTGTCTTACTGTTGTGCAATTCCTTTTGGCCAGCTCATAGATACTCAATTGTCCTTTTGAATGATGGATATCTTCTAAAACGGGTTGCAATTGGCTTTGCTTACACTTGTTTTTCTCCGTAAAAAACTGATTAAAATAATAGAAAGGGTCTTTCAGAACTTTGTCTATATTAAATGACTTTAATCTCTCAAATTCTACCGTGCTATCTGTCAATTCATTTTGCGGAGCGTAATCATAAAAATTTGAAAAGGTCGCCGGTTTCAGACAAACTCCTAGTAAATGCGTATTGCTATCGATAAAACTGTCTTTAAAAGAAGTCATTGCACCAACCACATACGTTTTGCCGAACTCCATCCCGAGCGAGCCATTGTCCGTGACACAGGTTTCACCTAAGTTTAAAACCAAGCCCGGACATCCGTCGGGAAAGTTCCTCTCCCACTGCCTGTCGCTTTCCCCACCTTTCAGTTCCCAAAAGGAATGAATAAAAGGCTCTAATTCCAAACAGGGCTTAACTTCTTTATATTCCATCGGTATCGTTATGGTGAATATCCTTGACTATAAACTAAGCTAGTTAAAAATGCAGAGAAAAGCAATTGTGCGTTACGGTAAAAGAGTGTCCTGATTTCTATCGGGAATAACAGCAAGAGAAGAGTAAAAAGGAATCGGGACCTTACTACCGTAAAATCCCGATTTCTTTTTTGTACGTAAGTCAGTTCAAAATTCGAACCAATAAGTCACAAGCCATTCTTTACGGAATGCTCATTTATTCAGGGTTCTTACAGACTATTCAGATAAGCTGTCAGTGCGGCCATAGTAGTCGGCATCATGACAGGTATGTTCGTTGTCATGTTTGGAGTAACAATGGTCGTAGCATTTCCGTAATAGAGCTGGTTGTTATAGCTTGTAATAGCCACGTAAGTAACCTGGTATCCTATTGGAAGTTTTGCATTTGGATTAGCAAACCACCATCTTGGCGTGGCATTGTACATGTCAAGACTGAAAATGATTTTCTGCCCTTGCTGAGTACATGGTTCCAGTACAACATAGATCTGCGTATTTGTGCGATTGAAAGCAGCAGATGCCGAAATCGTAACCTGGTGATCAGTTAACTGTAATCCAGGACACAGGTTTCGCATGTCGATGTTGTAATTAGCATTCCGGTCCCAGTTGAAGTTATAGGATTGCCCGTTTGCCCCTGGTGTAACAGGATTGGGTGAGCTCTCCCATACGTTATCACGCGGCTGGTTGACCGAAGCCCTACCTGTCCAGAGTGTCATATCCGGATTAAACTGGTCTGTGGCAACATTCACCACAACACCGCCATCCAGCGATTGTAATGGTTCTCCCTGAGCGTTGAACATCTCGATGCGCATCGAACCGGCTGTCACGATTCCCCCACCGAAGTCTTGCTCCGAACCAAAAGCACTTTGTGTTGGCATGCCACCAAGCGCATTGTCCGCAAGCTGATCTGCAACAAACATACTGATAGTTACCTGTCCTGTCTCAAGAGTTCCATCCGGACGTGTCAGCGCTGACCCACCGATAGAGACCGTAACATTACCATCAGAACTGATGAGCTCTCCTCCATCCAACGCATCGAACTGGGTGGATACTGTGTTTTGAGCTACATAACTTCTGAAAAGCTTACTGATTGGATCATCCGCTTTTTCTGTTTCGGTAGCGGATACCGGTTTTTTGGTTTTTGCGGAAAGCTTGTCTTTCTCGCAGGCCACGAACGTCATTCCGACGAACAATGCAGCCACTGTTAGTTGTGCTAATTTCATGAATAATGGTTATTTAATTCACTGTAAATTAACCCGATGAAGACGTTGCTACAAATAAAAACGAAATATTCACATTAATTATATTTTAATGTGAAAAATAAACAATTCACTTTTTAGCAGTTAAAATTAGCTATAGTGCTGGAGTGTAAACTTCCCTAAAAAGGGAAGAGAAATGGTCGGAGTAGAATTACCCTACCATAAGGATCCCGCACTCACTCTTCGCACCCGCTCTGAAAAAGAAGAGCACCACTCACGTAATGCTCTTCTTTTTTTGTGCGTAATCCGGTAAACAATAGAACCGGGCTATTTGTACAGACAGTTAACTTCCTACAACCACAAGAACGATGCTTCGGTCATTGGTTAAGATCAACGTTACATACTTACCCGATGCATTTGCACTTGCCAATTCGGTTTCTTCTGCTTGACTAAGGTTTCCCGGCATGTAAAAACAATTAGTTAAGGAACCTGGATTTCCGTTTGCAGGAGGACGTCCATATTCATCTGAACTAACAGTAACCTGGGTTGAGTCATTGACTTGCCCGATAGATGTAACGAAACCACTAATCAGGTTATAATTATTAAATGTGCTTATTTGAGATATAAGAGGAGTCCTTGGTGTTCTTGTGTCCAGGGGCAGTGCAGGAGCATTATTAGAGGAATCCCATGGTTGGGAAGGGGTTCTGTTTGAACCTACTGCTACAGAATACAACCCAAAACCTTCATTATCCCAGTAATAATTTGGAAAACCACAAGCTATCGGTCCGCCATACCATGTGTAGGTGTTGGGCATATTAAATGATGTTCCGGTAGGACTGTTGCTGCCATTCGGAGCATAAAGTCCAGTGGCGTTCGTGCAGCTACCTGAAGAACTCAGCGTATAACCGGATTGATTCCACCATTCGTCACAATATTCAAAATAGCACACACCGAGATTCATTTGTTCTGCATAGGCGGCCGGAAGCATTGTTTCCAATACTGTTGCTACGTTTTGCTGGGTTTCGGTATTAGACATAATTTGCGAAGGATTAAGGGTGTTTTCGCTGGTTCTTGACGTTGACGGGAAACCGTATTCAGTCAGAATAACCGGTTTAAGTGCCGCTCCGCTCAGTTTCGCATACCCGTTAGTAATTGTACTACTACCGAACACAGAGGCAAAACTTTGAGGCTGGTAGGTATTTACACCCCAAAAATCAATGCTGGTGCAGGATGCCATCTCACTCATACAATTTTCACAGATACCCGGATCATCGTGATTTGAGATCCCTATTAATTTATCAGGGGCAGCCGTTTTTGCAATCAATGCCATAGCCTGAACCTGACTCCACCAATATGTTTGGTTAGCCGAAGGGCCATAAGTGTCAACAGCTCCGTTGTCCACTTCATTGGCAATAATGAATCCCATTACCGCCGGATGTGACCCCAAATTGGTCACGGTAGTTTGAAGATTGTTCTGCCACCAGGTTTGACCAAGCGCCGGCTCCTGGTTATAATCGAATATTTCGGTTGGAAGTGGAAAACCAACCAACACATAAATACCATTCTCATAGCATGCATCAAGAAATTTCTGGTGTGTAAAAATGGTATCCGTGTTCCATTGATCCGGGATTTGTTGGCTTAACATACAGTAGACACGAATGGTGTTAACACCGAGTGCTTTTATTTTCGGCAAGTCGTTTTCCCATGTCTGCTCCCAACTTGTTATTGTTGTACTGCCGGAAGTGTAAGTATCCCAAAACCAATCTCCGATGCCAGGAGCATCGTTATTTGATCCTCCGATCGGACAAGGTGAGTAACAAACTCCCTTTATTCTGAAAGGACTAACCGTTGAGCCATTTGTAGTAACGGTCATTGAGGCAACAGGGCCGCTTTTACTTTGTGTAACCGAACACGTCCATTTTGTTTTGTTTTCTGAAATCATAAGGTCTATTATTTAGTTTTTGTTTTTTGAGAGGATCAACCCGCTAACGGCACAAAGATTTAGTAATTTGCTAAAACGCATAAGCGTATAAAACCCTGTTTTCAAATACAGGTATATTTCACCGTTTCGGTAAATTTTACAGGTATAAATACGTGTTTAGATATTCGCAAATGTGAAATTTACACGAAGAGGGATGTACAAAAAAATAAGAGCACCGCTTTCGCTAATGCTCTTATTTTTTGTGTGCAAGTCAGTTCAAAGTTCGAACCACTAATGTTAATTTTTCACCACTTTAATAAGCCGCTCACCAGATGCGTTTTTTACGCGGACAAAGTACAGTCCGGGGTTATCTGTTAGATTCATTTTTACCTCACTCGTGTTGTAAAAAGTCTCTTTTTTGATCACTTCGCCTGAAATATCTGTCAGTTCGATCTCTATACAAGGATTATACGCTCCCAGATCAATGGATAGCGAACCCGTGGTTGGATTGGGCCATACCTGAAGTTGTGGCAACAGAGATTCTGAAAATCCGGCAACTGCGCCACCCCATTTTACAACATACGCGTCCTGATTGGCTAGTCCTGTAAGCTGCGTAACGCCAGTTCCCGGATCGAAGTCTCCAGTTCCGGTATAGCTTCCCACCAAATAAACGAACCCGTCCAGACTTAGAGTAATTTCGGTGGCGTAACAATTATTATCCGGTGCAATAACACCAGCCCATTCATAATCGCCTGAAGCGCTGAACTTCTCAGCAAAGATTGCGGGGGTCCCCTCTGCCGCAGTGGAAAACATGGCCACTCCCGGTCCCGGATCCAGGTCGATGGTGTCATGTATATTTCCAGTCAGGTAAACATCTCCGGAGTCGTGCGTTACAAGGGCACGTGCGAAGTCCTGATTTTGAGAACCAATCTGTTTAACCCATGTGAGGGCGCCACAATCGCTGAGTTTGAGCAGAAATATATCAGCCTGGCCAACGGAGGTCAAAGAGAGCGTTGCGGGTCCCGGGTCGAAATCAACAGTTTCAGTAAATGTACCGAACAGGTAAACTGCTCCGTTGACATTTGCGTCTACATCCTGGCAATAGTCATTGTCGGTTGAGCCCATGGTCTGAGCCCAGATAAGATCGCCTGCAGAGGAAAGCTTCTGAATAAAAATATCCGATCCACCGGCTGAAGTATGGTTATCCGTTCCTGCGCCAGGATCGAAATCAACTACATCATAAAAGTATCCGGTAATGTAAAGATTCCCGGCATCATCAGTACTCAAGGCGCGGGTGTATTCATCAGCCTGGCCACCAAGCTGCTTTACCCAGGTAAAATCACCCGAATTTGTCAGCTTGAGTATAAAGCTTTCATAGCTGTTGTTGTTTACACTCGTAAGATTGGATGTCCCTGCTCCCGGATCAAAATCTACGGTACCGCTAAAAATACCGGTTACGTAAACATTTCCTGTTTCATCAATTGTAATGTCGTGGGCATAATCTCCGAGTGTAGAACCTATTTTATTCCCCCAAACGAAATTTCCGTCGGAATCTAGTTTCAATATAAATGCGTCATAGTTTCCTGCCGTTGTAAGTATGGTGGATCCCACCCCCGGATCGAAATCTACCTGATCGGAAAAATAGCCTGTAATGAAAATGTTGCCGTCAGAATCAATTTCCATCCCGTACGGAACGTCATCCGCGATACCACCGATCTGTTTAACCCAAATCAGTTCTCCTGCGGGATTGAGTTTCTGAATGAAAATATCATAATTCCCTGCAGAGGAAAGGTTCGTGACTCCATTTCCGGGATCAAAGTCTCCTGTTGATGAAAAAAGTCCTGTTGAATAAACGTTCCCCTGCGGATCAGTTACCACAGCCTGCGCCCTATCGACGCTGAACGAGCCCATGCTTCTGGCCCATGAAAACTCTTGTGAATAAACAGTTCCGACTGTTAAAGTTAAAGCTGTTAAGAGCGTGTAGATACTTCGTTTCATATTTATTGATTTTCAGTATTGTTGTAAAACATCATTTACTGCAAAGAAACAGTAATCCCAGGTACAGCCAAATACGTCATATGCCTTATTCCGGGTAGAAGAGACAAAAATCGTCAGAGTAACCCCATCGAATGAAAAGTGTGAGTTGGAGTGCTAGTGAGGGGAAAAGAAAAAGCGAACTGCTAACGCAATCCGCTTTTTCTTTTTGTACGCAATTCGGTCCAAAACTAGAACCGTAATATAGCTTTCCTGCTCTATCGATATCTTTTATTGCTTCACAACCCTTTGCATCCCGGTACCGTAAGTCGTCTGTAATCTGAATAAATAGATGCCGGATTCCAATGTAATGAGCGGAATCTGAGCGCCTGTCTCTACGATTTGTTCCAATACCTGTTTACCTTGTGCATCCATGACAGTCAAGCTTGCGGCTTCTCCTGAAAATAATAAAGTCACCCGGTCATGTGCGGGATTAGGGGTGATCTGCAGGTCAACGAGTGGGTGTTCATTTAGATTTACAAAGTCCATTGTAAAGCAGTCGGATGTGTCTCTGCAAAGGGTCATGGTGTTTTCAAGAATCGCGGCATAGCTGCCATTTTCCATCGGTGTGAAAGTAGGTTGTCCTTCTTGTCCCGGGATGGTTTGACCGGTTGTACAATCAATCCAATCGACCACTTCAGCGATGGTATTCACCGAAAGTGTTACCTGTCCGTCATAGACTATCGTGCCTTGCGGTATTTGGTGAATGAGCAGTGAAAGTGTTACTACAGAATCGCAACCGGCAGCATTCGGAATGGTATCTTCATAGGTACCACTGAAATTGTATGTCAGACCTGTTTGCGCCCAATAGTAAGATCCGCAAGCACTGGCGGTCAAAGCAGATGCTGTAGATTCCAGGATTGTTAGTTCTAGGGTGATCACGGAGTCACACCCGGCAGCATTCGGAATGGTATCTTCATAGGTACCACTGAAATTGTATGTCAGAC
>CAMPIU010000148.1 GCA_946886545.1 uncultured Flavobacteriales bacterium
CCATAAATGTGGTATTTTTGTCAACGAAATACAGCTTTATTTAAAATTAATCTAAATAAAGAAAGAATACACTTGTCATGATTACAGTAACAGAACAAGCCAAAAAACAAGCGATTCGCTTGATGGAAGACGAAGGCAAAGCAGGCTATTTCATTCGGGTTGGTGTTGAAGGAGGAGGTTGCTCCGGATTAATGTACCAGCTTACATTTGACAATCAAGAAAACGCAGACGATAAAACTTTTGAAGACAACGGAATTAAAGTTGTTGTTGACAAAAAAAGCTTTTTGTATCTCATTGGAACTACCCTGGATTTCTCAGGTGGTTTAAATGGAAAAGGCTTT
Source organism: uncultured Flavobacteriales bacterium (assembly GCA_946886545.1). Next base: position 342 of record CAMPIU010000148.1, read on the forward strand.
GTGTTTTCAAATCCGAATGCAGGAAGAACTTGCGGTTGCGGGGAATCTTTCTCTTTATAATAATAGTACAAAGTTTAAATGGGTTATACTGAAAACGATTTAGCGAAAGATTTAGAAAATTCGGAATACAAATTCGGATTTACAACCGATATTGAATCGGATAGAGCTCCGCTTGGATTGAACGAAGATATTATTCGGTTCATTTCTGCTAAGAAAGAAGAACCTGAATGGTTATTGGATTACAGGTTGAAATGCTACAAGATCTGGTCTGAAATGACCGAACCTTCCTGGGCGCACATCACCTATCCGAAACCAAATTTTCAGGGAATTTCATATTATGCGGCACCAAAACAAACCAAAAAATATGAAAGTTGGGATGATGTAGATCCTGAGATGAAAGAAACCATGGCAAAATTGGGAATTTCATTAGAGGAACAGCAGCGTTTAACAGGGGTAGCAGTTGATTTTGTAATGGATTCCGTGTCCGTTGCAACCAGCTTTAAAGCCAAACTAAAAGAACTGGGAATCATTTTCTGTTCTTTCTCTGACGCGGTTCAGGAACATCCCGAATTGGTAAAACAATATATGGGATCTGTTGTTCCGGCAACTGATAACTTCTATGCAGCATTGAATTCAGCTGTATTTACGGATGGTTCATTTTGTTATATTCCAAAAGGTGTAAGATGCCCTATGGAATTGTCTACTTACTTCAGAATCAACGAAGCAAATACAGGACAGTTTGAGCGCACTTTGGTGATCGCTGACGAAGGTTCGTATGTTTCTTACCTGGAAGGTTGTACAGCTCCTCAACGCGATGAAAATCAACTACATGCTGCTGTTGTCGAATTAGTTGCACTGAAAGATGCAGAAATTAAATACTCCACCGTTCAAAACTGGTATCCCGGTGATAAGAATGGGCAAGGAGGAGTTTTCAATTTTGTTACTAAACGCGGAATTTGTGAAACCAATGCTAAAATTTCCTGGACACAGGTTGAAACGGGTTCGGCAGTTACCTGGAAATATCCGTCTTGTATCTTAAAAGGTGACAATTCTATCGGAGAATTTTATTCTGTGGCTGTTACTAACAATCATCAGCAGGCAGATACCGGAACCAAAATGATCCACTTGGGGAAAAACACCAAAAGTACGATCATCTCAAAAGGAATCTCAGCCGGAAAATCGCATAATTCTTATCGTGGATTGGTTCAGATTCATAAAAATGCACACAATGCCCGCAATTTCTCTCAATGTGATTCTTTATTGATGACCGACGAATGCGGAGCACATACCTTCCCATACATTGAATGTAAAAACCCAAGTGCTAAAATTGAGCATGAGGCAACTACTTCAAAAATCGGGGAAGATCAGATATTTTACTGTTTGCAGCGTGGTATTTCGGAAGAAAAGGCCATCAGCTTAATTGTAAACGGATATTGCAAAGAAGTGTTGAACCAGCTCCCTATGGAATTTGCTGTTGAAGCACAAAAATTATTAACGATCAGTTTAGAAGGGTCAGTAGGATAATATATTTATAAAAAGTGGGATGCCCTCCCCCTTTATCCCCCTCCGAAGGGGGAATTGAAAAAGCTTCCTCCCTTAAGGGAGGATTGAGGAGGGTGGCAAAACGAAAACAGGATGTTAAAGATCACAAACTTACACGCGTCGATTGACGGAAAAGAAATACTTAAAGGACTTAACTTAGAAGTAAAAGCCGGAGAAGTACATGCTATTATGGGACCAAATGGTGCAGGAAAAAGTACCTTGGCAAGCGTCTTAGCCGGACGTGAAGAATATGAAATCACAGAAGGATCGGTTGATTTTGACGGGACTGACTTGCTTGAAATGGCAACTGAAGACCGGGCAAGAGAAGGTTTATTCCTTGCGTTTCAATATCCTGTGGAAATTCCGGGTGTTTCTAATGTCAATTTCTTGCGTACTGCCTTGAATGAAATTCGTGAATACAGAGGCGAGCCTTCTATTTCCGCTAAAGATTTCATGGCCTTGGTAAAAGAAAAATCTGCCATCGTGGAATTGGATGCAAAACTGGCTTCCCGTTCGGTAAATGAAGGATTTTCCGGAGGTGAGAAAAAACGCAACGAAATATTCCAAATGGCAATGCTGGATCCCAAACTGGCTATTTTGGATGAAACGGATTCCGGATTAGACATTGATGCCCTCCGCATTGTTGCAAATGGTGTAAATACATTGAAATCGGATAAAAATGCTACCGTAGTAATCACGCATTACCAACGTTTGCTGGATTATATCGTTCCGGATTTCGTTCACGTTTTATATGACGGAAGAATCGTAAAATCCGGCCCGAAAGAACTGGCGCTTGAATTGGAGGAAAAAGGTTACGACTGGATCAAAGCAGAATTTGCTCATTAATTTAAATCATGCAGATGCAAACCATTGAAAAAGAATCGGCAGCAAGTGTGAATTGGCAATTAAACGGCTCTTTTCTGTTAAATCCGGAATTGCGAAGAAAAGCACTTGATGTACTAAATAACACTGCTTTTCCAACTACAAGAACTGAAGCCTGGAAATATACACGTGTTGCTAAAATCAAAAACAGCAATTTATCGATCCAGGAAAACCCGGTTTCTTTAAACGGAAATTATGGGCTATCAGCTGATAACCTTCAATATGTTTTTATAAACGGACATTTTTCAGAAGAACTTTCTTCCAAATCTTACCCTGACGGAGTAAAAGTATTGGCTCTTTCTAAAATGGACGAAGCTGAAGTTCGTGTTTTGGGAGGAAATGTATTATTGGACGGAGAAGTTTTCTCGGCAATCAATACGGCTTATGCAACAGACGGTCTATATGTGCACGTTTCTGCAAAAATGCAGATTGAACCGGTAATCGAGATCGTTCAGATCAATACTGAAAAGAATATTCTGACGAATTTACGTCACGTATTCGTTTCTGAAGCATTCTCTGAAGTGAAGTTAATTCAGCGATCTATTTCTGTTGATGGTACTGATAATTTTACCAACGTAGTTTCAGAAATCCATGTCGGGAAGAATTCAAAACTGACGATTGATAAACTGCAGGAAGAACACGAATCTTGTTTTCAGATTTCAACCGAATTGGTTAATCAGCACCAGGATTCCAACTTTACTATCAACACCGTTACTTTAAACGGCTTGTTGGTCCGCAATAATTTGACCATTGAAGTGGATGGCCGGAATTGTGAAACACATTTGAATGGCGCATATATTCTGAACGGGAATCAACATGTTGATAATCATACAATAGTAGATCATAAAGTAGCAAATTGCGAATCCAACGAATTATATAAAGGTGTAATTGACGGAAAAGCGACAGCTGTATTTAACGGAAAGGTCTTTGTTCGCAAGGATGCTCAAAAAATCAATGCATTCCAATCCAATGCAAATGTATTGCTCAGTGATGATGCAACAATCAACAGCAAACCTGAATTGGAAATCTATGCTGATGATGTGAAATGTTCACACGGGTCAACAACAGGCCAGCTGGATGAAGAAGCAGTTTTTTACCTGCGTGCAAGAGGGTTGAGTGAAGCAAGCGCAAGACAATTGATGGTCGGTGCTTTCATTGAAGATGTCATTCAAAAAATAGAAAATGAAGTGTTTACAGACCGTATTCATACGGTACTAAAAGAACGCTTCAATTGGGTAATTGAATAATCAGATCCGAATATTTTGAAAATCCAGTGGTAAAACTACTGGATTTTTTCATTTTATAGCGCAACTAACTCCATTCACAATTAATGAATTACTTTTGCATTATGGAAGAACGTTTGGATAAAATATTGGTCGACCGGGGCTTGGTAACCTCCAGAACACGTGGTGAAGAGCTTATAAAAAACGGCGACGTGCTGGTAAACGGTATTTCAATCGAAAAACCAGGGAAGAAAATCCCCGTGGATTCCAAGATCTTACTTTTAAATGAAGAATTGACCTGGGTTTCAAGAGGTGCACTCAAACTGCTCAAGGCCATTGAACATTTTCAAATTTCCGTCACGGATCTTACCTTCATCGATTTGGGCGCTTCAACAGGTGGTTTCACCGAAGTATTGCTGAGCAAAGGAGCAAACCACGTATTCTGTGTGGATGTAGGTCACGGACAATTGCATGAACGAATCCGGTCGAATGCCGCAATAACGAACATTGAAAAAACACACATCCGTGAATTGACAAATGCCCACATTCCGGAAACAGTAGACGGGATCGTGATTGACGTTTCTTTTATCTCGCTGGAAAAGGTGCTTCCGTTTACAGGGAAGTTCGTAAAACAGGGTGGAATTTTGGTTGCCTTGATCAAACCGCAATTCGAACTGGAAAAACGCTTCCTCAACAAACATGGGGTCGTTAAAAGCGCGTCCGTTTATCCCGACATTCTAAAACGCATCGAAAAAGCAGCGGTAGATTCTCATTTTGAAATCAAAGGAATCATCGACTCACCAATCATCGGCGGAGACGGAAATAAAGAGTTTTTATTGTTTGCTACGAAGAAGTAAGTTTTTAAGTACAAAACAGGGGCAATCAGCGAAAATCAATCTAATCTGCGCGTAAAAATAACCCTGCCCTATTTTACTCACCTGTAATATTATAGGACAATAAAAAAAGAGTCCATTTTCATGGACTCCTTTATTCAAGCCAGTTCTACCTTGCCTCGACTATTTCGTTATCGTTTGAGTCGTAGTAATTTTTCAAACTCCCTTGGAGAAGTTGATAACGAAATAAATATCTTTCTACCCCTTAGATGCAATACATCTTAAAAGGTTGGAAATTAAAATGAATATTTTATCTGGAGCTTCACTCCCTGGATATCATTAAACACCGCATTCTCACTTTTCAGCCTGGAAACAAACTGATACTGAATTCCCAAACCAAGTGCTGTTTTATTCTTAAACGGTGTGAAATGGTAATCGATTCCTGCTGTTGCTCCCAACTGAAGCTTATTTGAAGTGTATACGTTTGTGATGGCAGTTCTGCTTTCTTCATACCCATTCAGCAAACGATTCAAAGAAACTCCACCGTAAACACTTAAGCCGTTTTTAAATGCATAACCAAGCGAAGACATCAGGTGAATGGTGTTCAATTTTTGGTTTGAACTCGTATAACGTCCATTGATGTAACTTCCGTTCGACTGTGCATATTGACTAAATCCAAGTCCCTGTGTAAATCTCACTTTTCCTAAATAGGCATGATATTGAAAATCTGCTGCAATTCCCATGGAAGGAATTGAACTGGAGAAAGCACTTCTGTTCTTTTCGTTGATGAATGCAAACTGTCCGCCCACCAATGCACTGAATTTAGGTCTGAATACCGGTTTATAAGGTAAGAATGTAAAGTCTCCGATCACACCCGGAACAAAAGGAATTTCTTTCCGTGCAAGTACATCCAGGTCAGCTAAATCTTCTGAACCGGAAGTTGTTTCTTGCTCGTTTGAAGGATTCAAAAGCTCCTTGTTCTGAACCAAATCCGGGGTTCCATTCAATTCGCCGTTCTGCAAGCCGTTTTCATTCCCGCGATTTTCCGGTTCCCTGTTCGAAACAAGCAATTCTTGCTGAGCATCCGGAGTAGTTCTTGGATTCAATTCCTTAGCCGTAAGGATCACAGTTGTCTTATCATTAGCAGCAAGCTTGTTTTCAGTTGGATTTAATGTGGTGGTGCGCAGATCCTTATTTCCAGCAGAAATAGCTCCGTCTTCATTAGCATTAAAAGCTAAAAAAGAACTTTGCTCATTATTCGAAACCGTGTAATGATCCGTATAGAATGCCAGGAACACAAAAATAAGCGACGCTGCGGCCATTTTCATCCAAGGAATCCTAGTAGAAACCGGATAACTTAAAGTACTGTTCAAGCGGTTCCAAACGCGTTCCCTCGAAAGTTGTTCTTCGAGTTTCGACCAGCCATCACCGGAATTGTTCGGCGACCAGTTTTCATAAGACTCCACCAATCCTTTGTCTGCGGAACTTCCGCTTGCCTCCAGGCTTTCATCCAAACGGTCCCAAACAGCGGAAACAGCCAGATCGGCCTCCAAATTTTCCCATACATCAGAAGACGGCATACCCGCATCCCAATTCTCAAAGGATTTTTGAAGAGACTGAAACTCCCGGTTTGAATTATTTAGATTTTCCAAAGACATTTTAAGAAACCAATTTTTGTTTTAATACGGAACGTGCATAATTTAATTGAGATTTGGTAGTCCCTATCGAGATTTCCAGTTCTTCTGCAATTTCAGAATGCGACCATCCTTCCAATGCGTATAATTTCAACACCAAACCTGCTTTTGTTGGCAACAAGTTGATTTCCTCCAGTACTTTTGCAAAAGGAATTCCTGATTCCAATTCGCTTTCCTCCTGGTCCACGAAAGGAATATCTCCCAATTGGGTGAAATTCTTTCTTTTTCGCAGTGTTTGAAGGCAGCAATTCACGGTCACTCTTCGCATCCAGCCCTCAAATGAACCGGTAAATGTATAGGAACCAATATTTTTATAAATGTGCATGTAGGCATCGTGCAGCATGTCTTCCGCATCCTGTGTATCGGAACCGTACAACTTGCAGACTTTGAATAAATCCTTGGAGAAAAGACGATACAAGCGTTCCTGTGCAGATCGTTCCCAATTTGCACAGCCTTCTATGATATCTTTATACTCTGCAGACATTATTCAACTTTTAACACCAATGCATTGGGTATTTGTTCGGTGATCTTGTTAAACATCTGAACGTTATAATCATTATTAATTACCACAGTTGGAATACCATTTTGATTCGGTTTTGCCGGATCATTTGACAAACTGCTTGGAATAGTTGAGAATAGTTTGTTGATATCAAATCCAATATAAACCTGGTAATTTTTCTTCTTTTGAAGGAAGAATGGATTCAGGATTTTGAAATTCAAATCATCCAAATTCGTCCACTCAATTACCATAGGAAAAGTCTCAGTCCCTTTAGTATAAACTCCTTCTAGACGAACTGATGGATTATTCG
>CAMPIU010000149.1 GCA_946886545.1 uncultured Flavobacteriales bacterium
CTCCAAAGACCTCTACAAATTTTTTATCTGTAATAAGCGAATTGAATTCCTTCAGATTATGAGCAATTCCTTCCCGCAACAGGAACAAATCATCTTTTTCAATTTCATAAACTCCTCCGTAAACCCGCACCTCTTCAGGACCGAATTCAAAATAAATACCATGAATACTTTTGGATTTCTTGCCATTCGGCGCTACAACAGCCGAGCACATCAGTTTATAAGGTGTTTTATCCTTGGAAAAACGAATATCCCTGTTAATTCTGAAAATGCATTCCGATGCGGTAAGGTCTTTGAATTCAGGACGTGATTTTGCCAGATGATTAATAAATACCTGAACAAATTCAGCGAAAGGTTTTTTTACCGAATTTTCATAACGTTTCCTGTTTAAGTCAAACCAATCCTTATTGTTATTTGCAGCTAATTCAATAAAGAAATCAAGGTAATCTTTTGTAAAATATGCCATGCTTCAAAGATAGTATTTATCCAATTCCAACACTTGTTGATTTTTACAGATTTTTAATGAAGTAATTTCAGGTAAACGAAAAGTGCAAATTGAAAGCATTTCTCTAAAGATTACAGTACATTTGTCCTAAAATTAATATACATGGCACAAGTCTCCATAGGACATATTGAAGCAGCTATCCAAAAAGTTGATAGCCTGGATGATAACGCATTAGACAGATTATCAGAAACACAAACAACAGCACAACCCGTGCTTTTGGGATATATCATGTCTGCAGCACAGGAATATCAAAACGAAGGATTAGAGAGTTTACTGATCTATTATTTCACCGTTGTTTTAGAAGCATATTCACTAGCGGGGTTGCATCCTAAAAGCGTAACGGACGAATTAATTGACAGCTTTGAAGAACCATACTTTCAGTTACTGGACGAGTATTTTGAAAATGAAGACGAGAGCATTTTGGAAGAATTTTCAGACCAACCGGACCTTGTAAAATTTATGGCTATGGAGATCGGAATGGAAGATGCCGAAGGAGTTACTCTGGATGATGAAACTGCAACCCAGTTGTTCATTGTTATTTTAGCTATGATCTCATTACTTTCAAGATCTTTGGATTAATTGAAAATGAAAGAACCTCAGGATATTGTCAATGAAATGCTGAGCAAGGATGCCTTTTCTCAATGGTTAGGCATCCGAATCCTTGAAGTTGCATCCGGGTATTGCAAATTATCCATGATTGTTCGTCCTGAAATGGTCAACGGACACCAAACCGGCCATGGCGGGATTTCTTATTCCATCTCGGATTCTGCCTTAGCTTTTGCAGCTAATAGCCGCGGACAAAAAGCTGTAAGTATCGAAACCTCGATCGCACATATTTCACCTGTATCCGTAAATGACGAGCTTCTTGTTATCTGCAGGGAAATCAACTGCGGAAAAACAATTGGACGCTATGAATCAATTGTTTATAACCAAAATCAAAAAATTATTGCTAGATTTAACGGAACCGTTTTCCGCCATCCTGACCTCTGGTAATTCCCTTCGAAAAAAATCCGCACTTTGCTATGCATACATAATATTATTTTGTATATTCGTGACAAGTTCACAATATGCAAAATAAGCCCCAATACCTCATCGACTTAGATGTTCGATTAACATGGCACAAAATGTCGCGCATGTACAACCAGCGAGCAAACAGCTATGGAATCAGCATGTCCGTTGGCTTCATCCTTCTTCATATTGATCGGGAAGGAACTCCAAGCACTCAATTAGGCCCGCGAATGGGAATGGAACCTACCAGTCTTTCAAGAACATTGAAAACAATGGAAGAAAAGGGATTCATTCGCCGCGAAGAAGACAAGTTGGACAAACGCATTGTCCGTATTTTCCTTACCGAAGAAGGGTTGAAAGCCCGTTATATAGCCCGGGACGTTGTCTTCGAATTCAACAATAAGGTAATCGAACGAATTCCCAAAGAACATATTGATATTTTCGAATCCGTAGTTAATCAAATCCAGGAAATTCTGGACGAGGAGAATTCCAATCCGGAAGAGTCTGCCCCGACGGATAATAAGAATAAACATTAGTAAATGTTCTAAATGCTGCTTCAGATAAATATGTCACGCGAATTAAAAAAAATAAATTATGAATAGACACATTAAAAAAGTGGCAATTTTAGGATCCGGAGTTATGGGATCCAGAATTGCATGTCACTTTGCCAATGTCGGATGTGAAGTTCTGCTTCTTGACATCCTTCCGAAAGAACCCAATGATGCAGAAAAAGCAAAAGGACTCACCCTTGAAAGTAAGTCCGTAAGAAACCGCATTGTAAACGAAGCCTTGCAGTTCGCTTTAACATCCAATCCTTCTCCGATTTACCTGAAGTCTTTTGCTTCCCGCATTCAAACAGGGAATTTTGAAGATGATATGCCGAAAATCGCAGAGGTTGACTGGATCATTGAAGTGGTTATTGAACGCCTGGAGATTAAACAGCAGGTATTTTCCAACGTAGAAAAATTCCGGAAACCCGGAACCTTGATCTCTACGAACACATCCGGAATTCCGATTCATCTGATGCTGGACGGAAGATCCGACGACTTCAAAAAACATTTTGCAGGAACTCATTTCTTCAATCCACCAAGGTATTTGCCATTATTGGAAGTGATCCCAACAAAAGAAACTGCGCCTGAAATCATTGATTTCTATATGTCCTTCGGATCCAAAATCCTTGGAAAGAAAACTGTTTTATGTAAAGACACTCCTGCCTTTATAGCAAACAGAGTTGGCGTCTACAGTATCATGGCTTTATTCCATGCGGTTGGAGAAATGGACTTAAGTATTGAAGAAGTCGATAAGTTAACCGGCCCGGTTTTAGGAAGACCAAAATCAGCAACTTTCCGCACCTGTGATGTGGTAGGCTTGGATACACTGGTCCATGTAGCGAATGGTTTGAAAGAAAATTGTCCGGACGATGAAGAAAGAGCTCTATTTGAAGTTCCGTCTTTCGTTCAGAAAATGGTTGAGAACAATTGGCTGGGAAGTAAAACAAAACAAGGTTTTTTCAAGAAAACGGTTGATGCTGAAGGCAAAAAAGTATTCCTTGCTTTGAATTTAAATACCATGGAATACGAACCGAGTAAAAAAGTTTCCTTCCCTACTCTTGAAATGACAAAAGCGATTGACGATCTGGAGCAACGCACAAAAATGTTGTTTGCAGGTATGGATAAAGCCGGAGAATTCTACCGCAAAACATTTGGTGGCTTGTTTGCTTATGTTACGAACAGAATTCCTGAAATATCAGATGATCTTTATAAAATAGATGATGCTCTCAAAGCCGGATTCGGTTGGGAACTTGGTCCATTTGAAACCTGGGATGTACTAGGTTTCAAACAAGGAAAAGAATTAGCAGAAAAGGCAGGGAAAAAATTGCCGGCTTGGGTTAACGAAATGGAAGCAGCAGGATTTACCAGCTTCTATAAATCCGAAAACGGAAAACGTCTGTATTACAATCAAAATAGCAAATCTTACGAAATTATTCCGGGAACTGAAGAATTAGTTTCTCTTCAAGCCTTAAGAGCTTCCAATAAAGTTTGGGGGAATTCAGATGCGACTTTAGTTGATTTAGGTGATGGGATCCTGAACCTGGAATTCCATACCAAGATGAATACGATTGGCGGTGGGGTGATTGAAGGGATCAATAAATCCATTGAACTTGCAGAAAAAGAATATAAAGGCCTGGTGATTTCCAATACCGGTGGGAACTTTTCTGCCGGGGCGAATGTCGGTATGATCTTTATGATGGCAGCCGAACAGGATTACGATGAATTGAATTTTGCCGTAAAAGCATTTCAAGATACCATGATGCGCGTCCGCTATTCAAATATCCCGGTAATTGTAGCGCCGCACAACATGGCTTTGGGCGGTGGCTGTGAACTATCCATGCATTCGGATAAAGTTGTAGCTCATGCTGAACTTTATATGGGCTTGGTTGAATTCGGCGTCGGATTGATTCCAGGTGGCGGTGGTTCCAAAGAATTTGCAAAGCGTTTTTCCGAAGAATTGAAGGACGGTGATATTAAAATCAACAGATTACGTGAGCGCTTTCTTTCAATCGGACAAGCAAAGGTTTCGACTTCTGCGTACGAAGCATTTGATCTTGGATATTTACGACCTGGAACAGATGAAGTAGTCGTTTCCCGCGAATATCAATTGACAAGAGCAAAAGCTGCAGCACTGGAATTAGTAAATAAAGGATATATCGCACCGAAAAGGGAAAAGAACATTACTGTTCTTGGTCAGGAAGGACTTGGGATTATTTACGTAGGTGCAAACTCTATGAAATCCGGACACTATATGTCGGAACACGACCAGGTAATTTCAGAGAAATTAGGCTGGGTAATGTGCGGCGGTGATTTAAGCGAGAACACGGTTGTTTCGGAACAATACTTACTGGATCTGGAACGAAAAGCATTCGTGGAATTGTGTCAGCAACGCAAGACGCTGGAGCGTTTGGAGAGTTTAGTGAAATCCGGTAAAATACTTAGAAATTGATACGCTTCCTCCCTTGAGAAGAGCATACGCAGCATGTGAAGACGCAACAACGACAAACGTTAGAGCGAAAGTTGTAAGGAAGATCAAGGAAGGGTGGCCATCCCCCTCGATCCCCCTTCAAAGGGGGAAGCATGAACACTCAAAAAAATAAAAACATGTCAAACAAAGCATATATAGTAGCGGGATTCCGCTCAGCAGTAGGAAAAGCGGGTAAAGGAGGATTTCGGTTCTACCGCCCGGATGATTTAGCAGCTCGTGTGATCGAACACCTGGTTGCAAGTGTTCCTCAGGTGGAAAAAACGCGCATCGATGACGTAATTGTCGGGAATGCAACTCCTGAAGCGGAACAAGGATTGAACGTTGGCCGCCTGATCTCTTTGATGGGATTGAAAACGGACAAGGTTCCCGGAATGACAGTTAATCGTTACTGCTCGTCGGGATTGGAAACGATCGCATTGGCACAGGCAAAAATTGAGGCTGGAATGGCTGATTGTATTATTGCAGGCGGAGTTGAATCCATGTCCGTAATGGCGATGGGTGGCTGGAGAATTGTCCCGAATCCGAAAGTGGGAAAAGAAAACCCGACCTGGTACTGGGGCATGGGATTAACTGCTGAAGCGGTTGCAAGCCAATTCAATGTCAGCAGAGAAGACCAGGACATCTTTTCCCTGAAATCTCACGAAAAGGCCTTAAAAGCAATCGCTGAAGGAAAATTCAAAGAAGATATCGTTCCAATTGAAGTGGAAAACATTTTCCTGGATGAAAATGAGAAAAGACAAGTCAAGAAATACATCGTGGATACCGACGAGGGCCCGAGAGTTTCAACGATTGAAGGATTAGCCAAACTACGACCGGTTTTTGATGCAATGGGAAGTGTAACCGCCGGAAATTCCTCTCAAACATCAGACGGAGCCGCTTTCGTTATGGTAATGTCTGAAAAAATGGTAAAGGAATTAAACATCGAGCCGATTGCCCGTTTGGTTAGCTATGCTGTTGTGGGTGTAGAGCCTCGAATCATGGGGATCGGACCGGTAGATGCTATTCCGAAAGCTCTGAAACAAGCAGGAATGAGCTTGAACGATATTAACTTATTTGAACTGAACGAAGCATTTGCATCTCAATCGTTAGCAGTTATTCGTGAAGTTGGCTTGAACCCGGATATCGTGAATGTAAACGGCGGAGCAATTGCACTTGGTCATCCGCTTGGATGTACCGGAGCAAAACTCACTGTTCAGATGATCAATGAATTGCGCAGAAGAAAACAAAAATACGGAGTCGTTACCATGTGCGTGGGAACCGGACAAGGTGCAGCCGGTGTAATTGAATTGTTAAAGTAACTTCATTTATAATAATTGAAACGCCATTTGTTCGACAAATGGCGTTTTTCCTGTTATAATTTTCTAAAAACTAAAATAAGGCTAGCTTTTTCTTAATTTCGAAAGAAATATGGAATACAGGTCTCAGAAAATAGCGAAAGTTCAGATGACGAGCCATGCGCTCATTATTTTTTCCATTGTCGTAATTATCCTTTATTTGGGTAGAAGCCTGATCATTCCGCTCATTTTTGGAATTATTTTATGGCTTTTGATGCGAAAAATCCGTTCCTTGTTTTACAAGATCGGACTGGGTGATAAGTGGTTCCCGAAATGGCTGAAAACCATTTTTAGTTCTGCCATTCTTTTTTCCATGGTTTGGGGTATCGGGTTTATTTTTGAAGAGAACATCCAGGTGCTGATCAAATACTACGATGTCTACAATACCAATTTCACTGCAATTCTACAGGACTTTGACAGTCTTTCTTCGTATAAAATTGAAGACATCATCAATAGTTTCAATTCCAATGAATTTATCAATAAATACATCAGTTCGGTAATTACTTCTTTGCAAGCGATTATTTCCAATGTAATTATTGTATTGATCTACATGCTTTTCATTATCATGGAAGAATCTTCCTTCAAAAACAAGGTAAAGGCTATGTTCCCGGATCAGGAGGCTTATGATGAGCGGATTTTGGTGATCCGACGCATTGAAAAAGCTATTACCAATTATTTAGGGATCAAATCCCTGATCGCTTTGATTTCATCCTCCATTGCCTACTCCATTTTCACATTGGCAGGATTGAACGCACCTTTCCTTTGGGCTTTGCTGGTATTTGTCTTCAGCTTCATTCCCTTTTTCGGAGTATTGATCAGTTCATTTCTTCCGGCCCTGTTTGCCATCATTCAGTTCGGAGGATACAGTGAGTCCCTAATTATTCTCTTAAGTGTAGGATCCATTCAGTTTATTGCCGGAAATATCATAGAACCAAAGATCATGGGAAACACCATGAATGTGAGTCCGATTGTTGTCATCCTGTCACTGGGTTTCTGGGGATTTATCTGGGGATTGCCCGGGATGTTTCTTAGTGTACCGATCACGGTAATCATGGTGATCATTTTCTCTAAATTCAGATCTACACGCGGAATAGCTATTATTCTTTCCGAAAAAGGAGAAATAGACCATTGATGAAAGCATTTTTAATTACATATTTTTCCTTGTTTTCCCTGCTTTCATTTTCCCAGTTCGAAGATGGAAATGAGACAACCCCTGTGTTTGGAGGAACAAACGTCATTGCAAAAAATGCAGCGGGCCAGGTTGGAATTAAATCAAAGGATGGAAAAGAAATCGTACCCTTCGTTTACAACAAGATCATTGAAAATCATTTGGGATTATTTGTTTTTAAAATCAACAAATCCAACGGATATGAGCGTTCTTACTCATTAGGATAC
>CAMPIU010000150.1 GCA_946886545.1 uncultured Flavobacteriales bacterium
AAAATAAAGGAAATGAAAAACGGGAGCCTAAAACAATTTAAATTAACCTTATTTTATTTTTTTTAAGCGAACCAAACCTTTGTGTGGTAAAATAAGATCAATCAATTGAAGCTGATATTTTCCATTGATTTTTCTGATGTGTGGATCCACCGATTGGGTTACATCCGGTAATTCGGATCTAATGACCTTTGAATTTCAAATTTAAAAGAAAGAAAAATGAAAAAGGCATTAAAGAAAAAGTGTTTTCAATAGGAAACACTCACAGCGAATGATATCGGATGATATTCACAGGACAATTCCTTAAAGCCTTTTCGATAGCAGGTTCCTCATCGTTTTCGACAACGACCGAAAACCATCCTTTTTTCTCCGTACCACCTACCAATGTGCATTTCCCGTCCTTTTTCGAAACCCTCCACCTGTATTTGTCGGCTTCCACGCAGGCATTACAACCAATGCATTTGTGTCTGTGCTGCAGAATACGGATCATATAACCGGTACCAGTTTGTATAATTTATCTGATGGCCGGATTTTTTCAGCGACAGGGAACGTAATGGTTGTTCCGCGCTTCACAGATTCCACGGGTTGGTTGTCTGTGCGCATTTCTGTCATCCTGGTTTCGATCACACCGGTAGTCGGGCCGGTTATAATCAACTCATCTCCCAGCTCTACATTCATTGCTTCGATCAGAAACTCACCGATTCCGGCAGTCTCATAATACTTTATACCTTTCCCGATGTATACTTTGCGTTTGGTAGCTTTCGATCCTGCTTCGTCGCTCCATTCTCCCATGGTGCGTCCCAGATAGTAACCGTCCCAGAAACCGCGATTAAACACAGTACTCAAGCGTTCTTTCCAGTCCTGTATCTTCTCCGTAGAGAAACTCCCGCCTTCATAAGCATCGATGGCTTCCCGATAGCATTTGGTGGTCGTGTATACATAGTCGGCACTTCTGCCTCTTCCTTCGATTTTCAGTACGGAAATACCTGAGGCAATAACTTTGTCCAGGAAATCAATGGTACATAAATCTTTGGCTGACATGATGTACTCATTGTCGATCTCCAGCTCAATTCCATCCTCTTTGGTGGTAACTATATAGCTGTGGCGACAATTCTGAACACATGCTCCCCGGTTGGCAGAGGAGAAATGCGTGTGCAGACTCAGGTAACATTTTCCCGAAACAGCCATACACAAAGCTCCGTGGCCAAATACTTCCGTGCGAATCAGGTTTCCGGAAGGCCCTGTGATATTGCGGCGTTTGATTTCTTTGTTGATGCTTTCCACCTGCAACAAACTCAATTCGCGGGACAGTACCATCACATCGGCATAGTCTGCAAAGAACTCTACTGTATCGATATTCGTGATATTGGTCTGGGTGGAGATATGAATGGTCACACCTGTTTTGCGTGCGTAATTCATCACTGCAAGATCCGAAGCAATAATCGCAGTGATTCCGGCTTTGGCAGACGCATCTACGATCCGTTTCATCAGTGACACGTCATGATCGTACACAATAGTATTGAGTGTCAGATAACTCCTCAATCCGTTTTCCTTACAGATGCGGGCAATTTCAGGTAAATCTTCCAACGTGAAATTGTGGGTGGATTTGGTACGCATGTTTAATTGTTCCACTCCGAAATAAACCGAATCGGCACCTGCTTTGACAGCCGCCATCAAAGATTCGTATGACCCTGCCGGAGCCATTAATTCCATTTTACTCATCACTTGTTGTATGTTGTTGTTGTACGTCTATTGAAAACCGATGAATGCATTCAAAAACCTGTGATACCAAATCGGGACTCACGCCACCGGCAATCGACAATTTCCGACGCTCCAAACATTGCTTGTTCCAAATTTCAGGTTGGGCACAGGGAATGCCCGTACGATGCTTGATTGCTCCAATTTCACACGCAATTCGCTGGCGTTCCGAAAGTAATCGAATAAACTCCGCATCCAGTTTTTGCAGTTTTGTTCTGAGATTTTCAAGTTCCAAGAGACACATAATTCTCATTCAGGTGCAAATTTTGCAAAAAGCAATTCTGAAAAAGTATGATTTTCGTCATGAATGAGGCCATTTTATCAGTTTGCGGATGTAACACTGCAGGATGTCTTGATAAAGTTCATCCGTTGCACGTCCAAACGGAAGGATCTTAATCCAAATGATATCAAAAAAAAGCCGTTTCCCTATCCTGAGATAAAGAAACGGCTTGTATTAGTTCTTATTCGTTTAATGCTTTGAAATAGTTACTTTGCGGACAATATGTTCCGTACCATTATCTATTTCCACCATAATTATCTGTGCTGAAACAGAGGCAGGGATTGCCAGTTGGAAATGCTGGGAGCCTGCTTCAGTAATCCGTGTTTCATGAATAATTTCCTTTCCGTCAGTCGTTCTCAGAGTCACTGTAGCTTCACCTGCTTTCAGAGTCGTGAAATCAACGTTCAGTTCGTCACTTGCGGGATTTGGATAGAGATTCACAGAAATGTTATCTTGTGATACCTGCGTTCCTCTTCCGGATGATTTCTCGCAGTTGGCTGTGATATCCTTACAGATCTGCTTCTCGCATTTTTGCCCGTTCGGTTTAACGGTCGAAATTGTCAGACAAACTACATATGCACCGCTGCCAGGAAGTGGAACGCTGATGTTAGGAGCTGACCCGGCGTAAGCGCCGTTGACCGTCCAGGTATATGTTGTTTTGATCATACAAGCCGGGACGAGTGCCTGAGCGGTCAGATCGAGGTTACAATTTGTGACATTATACAGGAAGTTTCCATTCACCAGTGCACAATTGCAACCCGTGCAGTTCTCCACTCTTACATCTTTGCAAACCTCCTTCTCACAAATCGTTCCATCGGGAAGAGTACTCGTTACTTTTACACACACAAGGTATATTCCGTTACCCGGGAACACGAATGGCATCGTAGGACCTGTGCCTACAACCACTCCGTTGACAGACCATTCGTAGTCGAAGTTTTGCATGCAGGAATTACCCTGTGCAATGGCGTTGAAATTACCCTGGCACAGATCTACCACAACGTTCATATCGGCTGTTAAACCTTCGCAGTTGCAAGGATTGCATTGTACTTCCACATCTTTACAGATTTCCTTCTCGCAGATCGTTCCATCGGCTGTAACAGTAGTTATCTTGAGACAGACTGTGTGTACACCATTTGTAGTAAACGGATAGTTGAAGGTTTGACCTGTTCCTGCCGGAGAGCCATCTACTGACCATTCGTAATTGGTATTACTGTAACAACTGGAATTTGTATTGGCGGTGAAATGACCGTTGCAATCAGCATCCAGTGTGTAATTGAAGTCTGCAAGCAGGGATTGACAGTCGCATGGCGGTGGAGGATTATCACCGCATATAGTAGAAATGTAACCAGAAAGAAGAAATCCTCCAATCTGATCAATGAACTGCACTTTTGCACGCACTTTCCAGGTTCCCGGTACGGGGTTCACAACTGTATAGTTTACAGATGGTCCTATCCAGTATTGGTTTGGAGAGCCCATCGTAACCGTCAGTGGAATACTCGGACCGGATGGAGGAACAAGTTCCAGGGAAGTTAGCACATCATCCCAAGCAACTCCGAAATTAGTTGTGAATGAAGCAATTCCTGCCGGGATATTGAAATCGCGGTCGAATGTTTGTATACCACTCGGATCATTATAAGTACCTGTCGAATTGATCCAGCACGCATTTGTCAATGCAACCGGGGTTGGCTGCCAATAACCCGGAAAGCTGGCAACACGACGTGTAACCGGTCCACCAGTACCTGCAGAAATTATCCAGTTTGGATCAGTAGCGCCTAAGGCAATTGCTGCCCCGGAGTTATCGATTCCCGTGCTGATGTTGTATTTCGGACAATGCTTTACTTCTCCTGAAAGAAGAAACCCTCCGACGCTATCGATGAAACGGATAACTACGCGGATTTTCCAGGTTCCCGGTACGGGATTCACAACGGTATAGTTTACAGATGGCCCTACCCAGTACTGATTTGGAGAGCCTACAGGCACGGTCAGTGGAATACTCGGTCCGCTTGGAGGAACCAGCTCGGCAGATAAAAGTACATCATCCCAAGCCATTCCGAAATCAGCAAGAATACTGCCGTCCGATGGACTGACTGTGAATGTACGTTCGAAGGTATAGTCTCCGGGTGTACTTCCGAAAATGGCGCCTGTTTCATCAATCCAGCAGGCATTAGTGGTTGGCATAGGAGTAGTTTGCCAGTAGGGCGAATAGGTTGCTTCACGGCGAGCAGATGTGGCACCGTTCGGACCGGCGGTAATCTGCCACCAGGAATCAAGACTACCCACAGGTGTAGGTGCAAAAAAAGCATCTAGTCCTGTGCTAACGTTTTGAGCTAATATGTTGTTTGCAAATAACAGCAACAACAAAAATGAATAGTGAATTTTTGTTTTCATGTTATGAAAAATGAATAGGGTTAATAATCGGGTGGTTTTCAGGGAGGCAGATGACGGATGGCCCGGATTACGAGCTATTGAATAGTGTTCCCATACTAAAGATGTGAAAGTGTTTCAGCCAAATTATTGCAATTTGAGATTGAAATAAATAGACATATCAATAATTGCGCAAAAAAAATGAGAGAATATCCCTTTTCATTGAGAAATCAGAAATGAATCTGTTGCGATTCAAACGTAAAAGCTTATTAATGTGTTATTTAACAGTATTATTTTTCTGGTTTTCATTTTTTTCTTATCAACTCTTTGGTTTTCCGTGTTATTAGAGAGAGACTTAGTGTTCGTCTGCCATGGCAGACTTCTTTTCAGGGACGAGTATGGTATTTCCTTTCAAATAATTTCCGCAAGTATGACCTTTCGCATACCTGCAATTGATAATCCTCATTTTTTCTATGGCTGAAAGCACATATTTTCGTTTTTTGGACTATTGTTCAAATCAATTTAAGAAATCAGCAATAAAGGAAATACTATGAAATGGACAAGGAATTTTTCAGAAATAAACAATAGAGATGTTGCATTGGTAGGCGGTAAAAATGCATCATTAGGGGAATTGTTCTCACAGTTAACTTTAAAAGGCATTCAAGTACCGGATGGTTTTGCAGTTACCGGTGAAGCTTACCGTTATTTTCTTAGTGAGAACAAACTTGGCCCACAACTCAAAGAAATCCTTTCACAGCTTAACCCAGATACATTCGACAATCTTTCTAAAATAGGGATAAAGGCCCGGAAGTTGTTGCTGGGAGCCACTTTTCCCAAAGAACTAAGTGATAGTATTAAATCCGCATACGAGGAACTGGAAAAACGTTCGGGGACGAAATTTTCTCTTGCAGTCCGCAGCAGCGCAACTGCCGAAGATTTACCAACTGCAAGTTTTGCAGGCTTGCAGGAGTCGTACCTGAACGTACAGGGAATTGACAACCTGATTGCTGCGTGTCACCGCTGTTATGCTTCGCTTTTTACAGATAGGGCGATAAAATACCGGATTGACAACGGTTTTGATCACCTCCAGGTGGCTTTATCTATTGGAATCCAGATCATGGTTCGTTCCGATAAAGGATGTTCCGGTGTGCTATTTACAATTGATCCGGATACCGGATTTGATAAAGTAGCGCTTATTTCAGGGGCATGGGGACTTGGGGAGAATGTGGTGCAAGGAAGTGTTAATCCGGACGAATTCCTGGTCTACAAATCTTTCATAGGAAAAGCAAAGCAACCCATCATTTCCAGAACATTGGGGAGTAAGGAGAAAACAATGATTTATGCTGCGAAAAAAAGTTCAGAGATATTGAAACCTGAAGATGCGATCATAAATGTGGACACTCCTCCGGAAGTTGCACAGCAGTATATATTTAACGATGAAGAAGTGGTCCGGTTGGCAAAATGGGGAATACTCATCGATGAGCACTACCAATGCCACATGGATATTGAGTGGGCAAAGGACGGTGAAAGCAATGAGTTGTTTATCGTGCAGGCTCGCCCGGAAACCGTACACAGCCAAAGAAAAAATAAACAAGTATTTACTGAGTACCGGATCAGGGAAAAAGGCAAATTGATTTGTCAGGGAATCGGTTTGGGAAATCGGATTACTTCAGGGATTGCCCGTATCCTTAATTCACCAAAAGACATAGAACAATTGAATGAAGGTGAAATATTAGTGACAAAGAGAACTGATCCGGACTGGGATCCTATTCTTAAAAAAGCAGCGGGAATTATTACCGATCAGGGCGGGAGAACATCACATGCGGCAATTATTGCGAGGGAAGTAGGTGCAGTAGCTGTTGTCGGAACAGAAAATGCAAGCAAATTGATCCGGGATGGACAATTACTCACCATTTCCACAGCCGAGGGTGCCACCGGTTATGTGTATGAAGGTAGGGGAACCTGGGAAGAAAATGAGATCGATTCCTCCAAGATCAAGCTTCCGAAAACACAAACTATGCTCATTCTCGGTCATCCTGACAAGGCATTCAGGTATTCCATGCTACCTAATAACGGTGTGGGACTAATGCGGATGGAATTTATCATCAACAATGTAATCAAGGTGCATCCAATGGCACTGCATCATTTTGACCAATTGACAGATGTTTCCGTGAAAAAGGAAATAAACCAGCTCACACATCACTATCCGGATAAGAAGGATTATTTTATTCACCGCTTGGCAGAGGCAACGGCTGTTATTGCTGCCGCATTCTATCCTAAGGATGTCATTGTCAGAATGAGTGATTTTAAATCGAATGAGTATGCAGGTTTGCTTGGTGGGAAGGCGTTTGAACCAGAAGAAGAAAACCCGATGATCGGATTTAGAGGGGCCTCCCGCTACTACCATCCATTATATCAAGCTGGTTTTGAAATGGAATGCAAAGCGATGAAAATGGTACGTGAGGATATGGGGTTTACGAATGTAAAGCTGATGCTTCCCTTCGTACGGACAGTTGTGGAGGCGACAAGCGTCATAAACCTTATGCGGACCTATGGTCTGGTGAGAGGAGAAAACGATTTACAGCTCTACATGATGATTGAAATTCCTTCCAATGCTTTGCTAGCTGAAGAGTTTGCCCCGCATTTTGATGGCTTTTCCATCGGTTCCAATGACCTGACACAATTGACTCTTGGTGCCGACAGAGATTCGGAATTGCTTAGCGATATCTTCTCTCCGTTCGATCCTGCAGTAATGCAGTTGATCCGGATGTCGATTACAAAAGCTAAAGCGGCTCATGTGAAGATCGGGTTATGTGGTCAGGCACCAAG
>CAMPIU010000151.1 GCA_946886545.1 uncultured Flavobacteriales bacterium
GTTTTTAACAGTAACTAAATATATTTAACTAAGGTCGCTTGTTGAAATCTAAAAACATTTCAATTCGTGATCGGATGTATTACCTTTGAAACCTGAAACAATTGAGCAATGTCTAAAATCCTCATCAAAAATATTCACACACTATACCAGGTTGGAGAGAATTTTCCGGAAAGGATCTGTGGTGAAGCCATGAAAAAAGTCCCGACTATTAAAAATGCTTTTTTGGCATTGGAAGACGGAGTGATTATGGCTTACGGAGCTATGGAAGATTGGGAAGGAATTACAGATTGGCGTGGTGTGGAGGTCATTGATGCCGAAGGTCAAAGTGTGCTGCCGGCTTTTTGTGATCCGCATACACATACCGTTTTTGCCCGCACTCGTGAAGAGGAGTTTGTTGACCGGATCAATGGATTGACTTACGAAGAAATTGCATTGAAGGGTGGAGGAATTCTCAATTCTGCACGCAGATTGGGAGAGCTTTCTGAAGAAGAATTGTTCCTGGAAGCAATGAAACGGGTAGAGAAAATGAAAGCAAACGGAACCGGAGCACTTGAGATTAAATCGGGGTATGGCTTGTCGGTAGAAGCTGAATTGAAGATTCTTCGTGTGATCAAACGTCTGAAACGGGAAGCTGGGATTGCGATCAAGGCAACTTTTCTGGGGGCACATGCTTTTCCGAAAGAATTCAAGGAAAATCACCAGGCTTATATCGATTTGATTGTCAATGAAATGCTTCCTCTGATTGCGAAAGAGGGTTTGGCAGATTACATCGATGTTTTTTGCGAGCGAAATTATTTTTCAGTGGAAGAAATGCAGTACATCCTGTCAGAAGGAAATAAAGTCGGGTTGATCCCGAAAGTACACGTCAACCAGTTTTCGATCATGGGTGGGGTAAAAGCTGCAGTAGAACTGGGAGCTCTTTCCGTAGATCATTTGGAGGAATCAAATGATGAAGATATTGAGGTTCTGAAAGGAAGTAAATGCATGCCGACTTTCCTTCCCGGATGCTCACATTTTATTAGTATTCCTTATGGAAATGCACGAAGATTTATTCAGGAAGGCCTTCCGGTTGCACTGGCAACGGATTACAATCCCGGAACTACTCCGTGCGATAACATGCAGCAGATCTTTTCCCTGGCTTGTGTCAAAATGCGCCTCACTCCGGAAGAAGCGTTGAATGCCCTGACAATCAATGCAGCTTATGCAATGGGACTGGCTCAAACTCACGGAAGCATTTCACTCGGAAAGTCTACGCCTGTCATTTTAACGAAACCTATTGATTCTCTGGCATAGATTCCGTACGCTTTTGGTGAAAATCATGTGGACAGACTGATTTTTTAGCTAATTTAGCTTTGTTTAACTCACTGAAACAAAACAATTAATCGTTTTTTATCGACTTTTGCAGCGATGTATAAATTGGGACTTTTGCTTTTTCTGATTTCTTCCTCTCCGGTGATTGCACAGGAGACGGGAAAAGAGTACCAGTTATTGTGGGAAATCAAAGCCCCGCGAAGCAAGAAGATCAGTTATGTTTTTGGTAGCATGCATTCCAATGATCCGCGCTTGTTTAATTTCCCGGATTCCTTGTATACGGCTTTTGAAAGTGTGGAAGCAGTTGTTCTGGAAACGGACGTAACGCAAATCTACGATCAGTATGACGTACGCCTGAATTTGTTCAATTTTGATTTATTCGACAAGAAACGCTCGTTTGCCAGTTCCAGGAAAGCTACACAAACAGTTTACGGATCTGAAGACGGCCGGCCGCAATTCCTCGATGCCTGGTTTCAGCAAACCGGTTATTGCGGAGGAAAAGGTTTTTACCAGCTGGAAACTGTTCAGGATCAATTGAAACTGGCTGAAAACCCCAAGTTATTCAATACACGGACAGCTATCAACGGGCTTTTCTTTACCAAAGAAGTTTTTATACAAACATATATAAACGGCGATATTGCTTCACTGACGAATATGCTGAAAGCACAATTCAAAAGTGCTCCGGATGCCTATGATGAGTTGATTACCAAACGAAACCATGTAATGGCTAAAGGATTGGATACCTTAATCCGCAAACGAAGTGTTTTCTGCGCGATCGGTTCCGGTCATTTGTACGGACCGGATGGAGTTTTACAATTGTTGAGACAAAAAGGCTTTCAGGTTCGTGCTGTCAATGCAACCTATACAAATACCACTGCAATCGCTAAGAAACTTGTACTGTCTTGGAGAAGTTATGTTGTAACAGATGAAGAAAACACCTTTCAAATGACTTTCGGTGGAAAACCTGTTCAGCTGGAAGACGCAAATAAGAAACACTATATTTACCAGGAACTGGGTCAGGGAAATACCTTTGAGCTGTTAGTTCATGATTCGCCTGATTATCTGGATGATAACCGTTATAACTTCATAGAAAACGAAATTGCACAAACAAGGGAATTCGTCCTGGACGAAGGTGCGAAAGGCATTGAAGGTTTGGTGATGGATCCCGTAAAAGGTTACCAGTGGAAACGGTTTATTCAATTCGGAAACGTTTGCTACGAACTGATCTGTTATGGAGGAAACAAATTTATGCATTCGGACCGCTCTGTCAAATTCTTCCAAAAGTTTGAAATTCTGACAGAAAAGGAGTAACCAACAGCCGGTTGTTTATTCATTTTTCGCAACCTTCAAGTGAATTTATCGGATAAGAGTAACTTCGACTCACTAATTGTGAATCATGATTGAAAGAACACTTGAACCGGTCCTCCGTCAAAAATGTCAGGAAAGTAAAATCGTTGTACTGAAAGGAGCCCGAAGAACCGGCCGCTTAACCCTTCTCTCCCGGATTTTCAATTTGGAAGATTCCACTATTGGAATCATTGACTGTTCTAATAAAAAAGAACGCAAATCGATGGATTCCATCAATCAATTGAAGAACTTCAGCCGGAATAAAAAAGTGATCATCATCCGGGATGCCCAATTGCTGGAAACGCTCCAGGAATATATCGACTTTGCTATAGAATTGGATTCACTCGAAAACCTGATTTTGGTCTGTTCTTTTGAACCGGAATTACACGAGGATTTATGGGAGGCTTTGAGAGAACAGGGCCTGGAATTGAATTTATTCCCGGTTTCCTATCCGGAAAGTGCAAAGTTTCATGGCTTGGTTCAGGAAGATAAATCCCTGGAACAGCGTTTGATCTTTGGTTATTACCCGGAAGTAGTTATGCAGGAAGATCAGGCTGAACGGATTGTATCCGAAATTATTGAATCGAGCATTTTTACACAATTAGGCGCTTCCGAACGAATTAATAAGAAGGAAAATCTGATCAAACTGCTCCGACACCTGGCTTTCAATATCGGAAAAGTTATTAGTTTCAATGATTTGGGTAAAAAGTGTGGTTTGGACAATGAAACAGTAGAACGCTACGTGAAATTGTTTGCCAAAGCAAATTTACTGGTGTTGATCCCGTCTTACAACAATGGTCATCGCTACGAATTGAAGAAAAGTCACGTGGTTTATTTCCTTGATAATGGGATCCGAAATGGCCTGATCCGTGCATTTCAACCTTTGGAATTCCGGAACGATGTGGAAGAATTGTGGCTTAACCTGGTAATCAGTGAACGTTTTAAAGCCAATCAATATATGGGAAAAAATCCGGAAGTATTCTTTTGGCTTACTCACACGAAACAAGGAGTAGATTATTTGGAAATTAGCGGAAACGAAGCTTTTGGTGCAAAAATGAGTTGGGATGATTCGAAAAAAATCAAAGTTCCGGCATCGTTTCAGGAATTGTATCCACAGATCAAAGTCACCGGGATCAGCAAAAAAACCTTCTGGACGTTCTTGCGAAAGTAATTAACCACGAAGCGCACGAGACACACGAAGCATTATTTGAACAGTGGGTTTCAAAAAATAAGTCGTTGTGTTCTTAGTGTCCCTTGTAGTTAAAAAATGAGAGCGAAACGAAAACTGATAATGAGTCGTAAGAATATCGTTTTAGCCCTATTTCACCAAAAAATAACACAACAGTCTCAAATATCTTCCCTATTTTCACAAAACTCACATCACACAATGAAGACAAAATCAGATATAGTAGAAAATTGGTTGCCGCGCTATACCGGTGAAGAACTGGCGAATTTCGGTGAATACATTTTGCTTTGCAACTTTCACAATTATGTGGAGAAATTCGCAGCAACATACAATGTGGAAGTAATTGGCAGAAATAAGCCGATGCAATGCGCAACAGCAAACGGAATTACCATTATCAATTTCGGAATGGGTAGCGCATCCGCAGCAACGTGCATGGATTTACTCTCTGCAATCAAACCGAAAGCGGTTTTGTTTCTCGGTAAATGTGGTGGACTGAAGAATAAAAGTGAAGTAGGAGATTTGATCTTACCCATTGCAGCCATTCGCGGTGAGGGAACAAGTAATGATTATTTTCCTTCGGAAGTTCCTGCGCTTCCTGCCTTCGCTCTGCAAAAAGCTATTTCTACCACCATTCGCGATGCCGGTTTTGATTACTGGACGGGAACTTGTTATACCACAAATCGCCGGGTATGGGAACACGACGAAAAATTTAAAGAATATTTAAGCCGGATTCGTGCGATGGCCATTGATATGGAAACAGCGACTATTTTTATGGTAGGCTTTGCGAATAAAATTCCAACAGGTGCTTTGCTTTTGGTTAGCGATCAACCCATGACACCGGAAGGAGTGAAAACAAGTGAAAGTGATTCGATTGTAACCGCCGGATACGTTGATGCACATCTTACTATCGGAATTGACTCCCTGAAACAACTGATCTATAACGGCCATACGGTAAAACACCTGCGTTTCTAATTTTCACCGCAAAGCCGCTGAGATCGCGAAGGTATTATTCTGCCTCTTTGCGTTCTTTCATTCTCTGCGGTAAAAAGAAAGTCTTTTGTATCTTCGGATAAAATCGAAGCTTATGCGTTTCTCTCTTTTAGCTTTTGGAATAGTTTTTATTTCTCATTGTGTTTCAGGCCAAAGCAAACTGAATTATGTCAATCCGTTAATTGGTACTTCCAAAATGGGTCATACCTTTCCCGGGGCAACTGTTCCTTTCGGGATGGTGCAATTAAGTCCTGATACAGACACGCTTTCCTATGCAGTCGATGGAAAATATAACCCGGATGTCTATAAATATTGCGCAGGCTATCAATACGAAGACCCGACAATAGTAGGATTCAGTCATACACATTTCAGCGGAACCGGTCATTCGGATCTGGGAGATATTTTAATTATGCCTACCAGCGGAAAACTGCAGCTGAATCCCGGTATTGCCACCAAACCGGAAAGTGGTTTTCGATCTGCTTACAGTCATAAAAATGAGATAGCGAAGCCTAATTACTATTCAGTCCTTTTGGATGATCATCGGATCAAAGCGGAATTAACTACTACGACCCGTGTCGGAATCCATAAATACACTTTTGAAAAACAAGACTCAGCACACATTGTTCTCGATCTGATTTCCGGCATTTACAACTATAACGGGAAGAACATAAATACTTACGTTCGTGTAATGGATGAGTTTCATATTGTTGGTTTCAGGCAAACTACCGGTTGGGCTAAAAACCGGACAGTTTATTTCGCAATGGAGTTTTCCCGGCCAATCAAATCTTATGGCTACGATGATTTCCAGTCTAAGAAAGTCTATCAGGGGTTTTGGAGAAAGTTTAATCTGAAAGATAATTTTCCTGAAATGTCGGCAGCACAATTACGTGCGTTCTTTGATTTTGACCTGGATGACTCCAAAGAACTGCTCTTAAAAGTGGCGTTGTCGAACACATCCACACTTGATGCACAAGAGAATATGAGGAGTGAGGCTAAGGATTGGAATTTCGATAATTACCGTTCAGAGGGAGAAGCATTGTGGGAGAAAGAACTCAATAAATTTGATGTTCAAATGTTGAATGAGGGTGATTTGACGAATTTCTATACCGCAGTTTATCACACTTGCTTAGGCCCGACAGTTTATCAGAACGTTATCGGTACCTATCGTGGACTGGATTTTATAGACCATTACTATCCGGATTATCTTACGGGCGAAACAATTAATTATACCACTTTCTCACTTTGGGATACCTATCGTGCACTGCATCCTTTGTTTAACTTGGTTCAGCGCAAGCGAAATACCGATATGGTCAATTCGATGCTCGCTCATCAGGCACAAAGTGCGGAAAAAATGCTGCCGATCTGGTCGCATTATGCCAATGAGAATTGGTGTATGATCGGTTATCACGCTGTTTCTGTTATTTCGGATGCGTACAATAAGGGTTTGGAAGGAATCGACTATAACAAGGCTCTGGATGCCTGCGTGCAAACAGCCAGAACACGATACTTTGAGGGAATTGACTCGTACATGGATTTGGGTTATGTAGCTGAAGACAAAAGCGGAAGTTCTGTTTCCAAAACCCTGGAATATGCTTACGACGATTGGTGTATTGCGCAATTGGCCCTTGGTTTGAAGCGTATGGATATTTACGAAGAATTCGCTAAACGAAGTGAAAGCTACAGCCAGGTATTCGATCCAACTTCCGGATTTATGCGTGCTAAAATGAGCTCGGGGAAATTTATTGAGAAGTTTGATCCTCTGGAAACACATCAGGCAGGCTACATTGAAGGAAATGCCTGGAATTATAGTTTATATGTTCCGCACCAGGTCGATTCGATGATCGCTTTAATGGGTGGAAAGAAACGTTTTGCCTCTCATCTGGATTCTTTGTTTACCATGCAATTGGCGGATAAGTACTTTGAACACACCGAAGACATTACAAGAGAGGGAATCATGGGTTCTTATGTGCATGGAAACGAACCTTCTCATCACGTCATTTATTTGTTTGACTGGGTTGGCCGACCGGATTTGACTCAGAAATACGTTCGCCAGGTATTGAGAACAAAATACCTTCCCAAAATTGACGGTTTAAGTGGAAATGACGATTGCGGGCAAATGAGTGCCTGGTATATTTTCAGCTCATTGGGGTTTTATCCCGTTTGTCCGGGTTCGGATGATTATATCCTGGGAAGTCCTTTGGTTCAGTCTGCAAAAATTAACCTGGAGAATGGTTCGGTGATCAAGATTACTGCAAAAAACCAAAGTGAAAAAAACCGCTATGTTAAAGCGATTTATCTGAACGGGGTAAAAATGAAGGACTTCAAACTGAGCTTTCAAAGTTTGAAAAACGGAGGGGAACTGGTATTTGAGA
>CAMPIU010000152.1 GCA_946886545.1 uncultured Flavobacteriales bacterium
ACATTACATGGTCGATACCAAACTTATTATATGAATGGAAATACAGAAGAAGTTTTTATTTACAATAAAGGAAAAGAAGACGGAATCTATCAATATTACTATGAAAACGGACAATTGTGGATAGAAAAAGAATACAAAAATGGTCTCCTCATGAACGTTAATGGCAGCTATGATTCAAATGGAAACTCCAGAGATTACGGTTCTATTAGAAATGGCAATGGAACGATAAATTATTACACAGAAGAAGGAAGAATATATAATACTCAAACCTTCGAAAACGGCTTGAAAGTTAAAGAAGAAGAAAAATAAATATTATGAACTTAAACCAAATAACCGTTCCTTCCCTGAACATCACGAAATCCATTTCCTTCTACCAAACCCTGGGGTTGAAGTTGATCGTGAAGTCAGATCATTATGCCCGTTTCGAATGTCCGGATGGAACTTCGACTTTTTCTATTCATTTAACGGAAGAATTACCAAAAGGAGCAGGAATCTCTGTTTATTTTGAATGTGCAAACCTGGACGAAAAAGTAAATGAACTGATCCGAAAAGGAATTACATTTGATCAATTACCTAAAGATCAAACCTGGCTCTGGCGTGAGGCTTATCTAAAAGACCCGGATGGAAACCAATTGATCTTGTTCTATGCAGGTGAAAATCGATTAAATCCGCCCTGGAAACTTCAGGATTAATCACGGAAATCCACAATTACAGAGTCTCAATAGACACAACTTGTACCGCCAATGCAGGATGTCTATCCGTTATTTGATATTCCGGTCGAACTTCGGGAGAAGTATCTCAATGCTTTTCCCTACTTTTAAGTTATGGAAACTCCACAGCATTTTACACTTAAACAAGTTGCAGAATCGATTCGCAAAACCATTGCGGAACGCTATTCCCGCTCCTATTGGGTAACTGCTGAGATGCACAAATTGAATCAAACCCGGAAAGGCCATTGCTACCCCGAATTGGTTCAAAAAGAAGATGCATCAATCATAGTGGAAATGCGTGGAACTATCTGGAAACAGAACTTTGAGCGCATTCAGCAAAAATTCTTCGAGATTGTCAAAGAACCACTCCACGATGGAATGGAGCTCCTGTTCCACGTAAAGATTACCTATCACCCACTCTACAACATCGGATTGGAGATCATCGATATTGATCCGAATTATACGCTGGGTGCTTTGCAGCGCGAACGACAGGAAACCCTGGAGCGTCTGAATAAAGAAGGAATTCTGAATGCCAATCAGCAAGTAGAAATGGCCTTGGTTCCCAAACGCTTGGCGATCATTTCTCAGGCCGACAGCAAGGGTTATTCCGATTTTGTGACCTTGTTGAACGGACATCCGAAACGCTACCATTTCAACACCTTTTTGTTTGAAGCAACTCTTCAGGGAGATGCAGCAATCGCTTCGATCCAAAATCAATTGAAGCGGATTCAGAAGGTGCAACACCACTTTGATGCAGTCATTATCATTCGTGGCGGCGGCGGTGAAATCGGCATGCATTGTTACAACAATTACGAACTGGCAAAAGCGATTGCAACTTTTCCGCTCCCCGTTTTAACCGGGATCGGTCACTCTACCAACCTCACAGTATGTGAACTTATTGCTTTCCGGAATGGAATTACTCCTTCCGATATGGCTTATTTCCTGCTCAGTATTTTTGAGGAACTGGATGCTCCTTTGGATGAGATTCTATTGAAACTTCCCAAACAGATCCAGCACTTATTCCAGGGAACTAAAAACCGCTTTGATCAGCTGGCACGAAACTTTCAACAAACTATCCGGGCTGCTCTGTCTGATGAAAATCAATCTTTTCATAGAACAGTGAAGGATTTTGAATACGAAGTAAAGCACCACTTGTCTTTTTCAAATCAAACCCTTGTGGAAGTTCGTAATAAAATACGTTCTTCTTCTCTTTATTTCCTGGAAAATCAAAAAAGTAAGCAATTTCATTTGATCAGTTTGATGGATACACATTCAAAATCGTTAATAAACAAAGAGTTTCAGCTTCTATTGAATCAAACGAAACAGCTCATTCGGGTTTCGCCCGGAAAGATCCGGGAAGAGTTATTGAAACTGGATCAAAAAGAGATGCAATTAAAACTAGTCGATCCTTTGAATGTGCTCAAACGCGGTTATGCAATTGTTACTAACGAAAAGGGTGTTCTTTCTGCAAAAAACCAAGCCAAATCCGGTGATAATCTTAAGATCGTGACAGAGGCCCAGGAATTAAAGACAAAAGTTCAGTAATCTCTTTTCTATCTCCACAGATATACAGATTATAACAGCGCTTACCAGTCGCACTTTAGTGTACAAATATCAATAGCGAGGCCGGTAGGCGAGCAATTAATCTGCGCATTTTCGGGAAATAATAGTTTGGGCTTATAATGTTAATCTTCAAAGTGAAGAATAATTTTCCGTAAATTCGTCTGGTGAAAGAAGAAGCAGTAACATACGAAAAGGCATATGAGGAATTGCAGCAAATCATTTCTGATATTGAATCGGGAGAGATCTCTGTGGACCTGTTGTCTGAAAAAGTGAAACGCGCCGCTGCCTTGATCCAAATCTGCAAGAACAAGCTGACATCCACAGAAAATGACGTACAGCAGATTCTGAATGACCTGAAATCAGATCAGTAAGCATATACCACAAACAGGGTATTGGTCTATTACCCACTTCCATTAATTTTGTAATTCAAAATTCTTCAACAAGAAATTAATTCCCATGAAAACACTTGCACAAGTTCCGTTGCGTGAAAAGACCAAGGTGCTTGGTATTGTTGAAAGCGTATTGAAACCTAAGTTGCTCGAAATGGGACTCTATCCAGGTAAAGAGGTTGAGGTTTTGTTCAAAGCTCCGTTCGGAGATCCTATTGCAGTAGATATTTCAGGTTACACACTATCTATGCGCCTTTCTGAAGCAAACCTTGTTGAAGTCGAATAAATGAAGAAAATAGCTCTTTTTGGAAATCCCAATACAGGAAAAAGCTCCTTATTCAACCGACTGACAGGTCTTCGTCAGCATGTAGGAAACTTCCCCGGAGTTACTGTCGACAAACATTCCGGATTTTTAAATATTGGCGGGAAAGAATTGGAATTAATTGATTTCCCCGGAACCTACAGCATTTATCCCAGAAGCAAGGACGAAGAGGTTGTTTATAATGTCATTTCAGATCCAAAGAACAGCAATTTCCCGGAAAAAGCAATCATTGTTCTGGACAGCACCAACTTAGAACGTAATCTTTTACTGTTTACACAGATTTATGATCTTGGCCTGGAAACAGCATTGGTTCTAAACATGACGGATGTTGCCGCACGCAATGGTTTCAATATTCATATTCCTGTTTTAGAGCAGGCCTTTCCGGAGGCTAAAATTATCCGCACGAATGCACGAATAGGAACCGGTATTCCGGAATTGAAAGCGTGGATGGCAGAAGACTCCGTTCCGCGTGAAATAAAACCGGAAATATTAAGAGCCAAGACTGACACCCCGGGTCAAATTGCCGATACAAACAAACGCTTTGAGCGAATCCAAACTATTGTAAGCAAAGCAGTAACTAAAAAACCCACAGAGGCCAATTTTTCCAACAAGCTGGATAAGTGGCTGATCCATCCTTTCTTCGGCTACCTCATCTTTTTAGTCATTCTGCTCGTCATTTTCCAAACCGTTTTCACCCTTGCCGCTTACCCGATGGATTGGATCGACATGGGAACCTCCTCATTGGCATCCTGGCTCGGTTCTGTTATGCCTGAAGGGATTTTTACATCCCTGGTTGTTGATGGAGTTATTCCCGGAATCGGAGGTGTATTGATCTTTATTCCCCAAATTGCGCTGTTATTCCTTATGCTTTCCATTTTGGAAGAAACAGGTTATATGGCTCGTGTAGTGTTCATTACCGACAAACTCATGCGCCCCTTTGGACTGAACGGGAAAAGTGTTGTTCCGCTTCTTTCCAGTGCAGCCTGTGCTATACCCGGGATTATGGCTACCCGGACAATTAGTTCATGGCAAGAGCGTTTGACAACTATTTTGGTCGCTCCATTGATCAGCTGTTCCGCTCGTTTACCGGTTTATACATTGCTCATCACTTTGGTTATACCGGCAAAAAAGGTGTTTGGCTTTCTGAACCTGCAGGGACTTGTTCTCTTTGCCCTGTATTTGCTCGGGGTGATTTCAGCCTTGCTTGTTGCATGGGTTATCAAACAGTTTTTCAAAAACAAAGAACTCAGTGTTTTCCTTCTGGAAATGCCGCCATACAAAAGTCCCCGCTGGGGAAATGTAGGTATTGAAGTATTCGAGAAGGTGAAGATATTTGTATTGGATGCCGGGAAAATCATTCTTGCTATTTCGATCATCTTGTGGGCTTTAGCCAGTTTTGGTCCGGGTGATGATATGGACCGTTATTCCAAACTTGTTGAAACACCAAAAATTCAAAGCCAGGAAGCTCTTGCAAATTATGAAAGCAAGGTAGCTTCTGTGAAACTGGAACACTCTTACATGGGCCACATGGGGAAATTCATCGAGCCGGTTATTGAGCCTTTGGGTTACGACTGGAAGATGGGAATCTCCTTACTTACCTCTTTTGCTGCCCGTGAAGTTTTCGTGGGATCTCTGGCAACCATTTATTCTGTTCACGAAGTGGATGAGGATCCGAAACAACTGATCGACAAACTGAAATCCCAGAAACGGGATGACGGAACACCGACTTACACCTTGGCAAGCGGTCTTTCCCTTCTGGTTTTCTACGTCTTTGCCATGCAATGTATGGCAACTATGGCTGTTGTTAAACGTGAAACAAAATCATGGAAATGGCCACTTATCCAGCTTGGATATATGGGTGTTTTGGCTTACCTTGGAGCATACATAACATTTAACATTTTCAAGTAGTGCAACTAGTTTTAGTCATAGCAGCCATTTTAGCAGCAGGTTTTTATCTGGTTCGTAGGTTTTACTTGAGTTCCAAACGCAAAAAACAAGCCGGCTGTGAGAAATGCGGCATGAAGGAATAGCCACTTTATCCAAATACAATGATTACTTTTCAGCAAAAAAAGCATGTTATACCTTGGAATAGGCATCGGTTGTATTCTGGTTCTTTTAATCTTCGTTATTCTTATTCGAAACCAGATGATTGGTGCACGCAACTTAGTGGAAGCCTCTTTTGCTGACATCGATGCACAGCTTTTAAAACGATATGAATTGATCCCCAAACTGATTCAAATCGCACAGGGATATGCTGGTCACGAAGCAAAACTCCTGGAAGAATTGGCAGAGAAACGAAGCTCAATTTGGTCGAATGATGATCAGTTTCCGCAAATTTTAAGCAAAATCAACGTTATTAAGGAAGCTCACCCCGATTTGAAGGCAGATCAGAACTTTGAAAAACTGATGACTCAAATCCGTGAAATAGAGGATCATTTACTGTATTCGCGCCAGTTCTATAACGGAGCGGTTGAAGCCTACAACCGCATGATCTCCCAGATTCCCTACAATTTTTTCAGGGGTGTTTTCGGACATTCCGCTAAGCAATATGTTCAGGCTACGAACGAACAACAAGCAACTCCAATTCTATGATCAGACAACTTTTAATCGCACTTTTCATCCTGGTTTCGGGTGGAACATTTTCCCAGGAAGAGAATGATTATGCCCACATTATCCGCTTCGACGGAACTTACAAAATCAACAAAGATTGCTCGATGCTGATAACGGAGCGCATCAATGTTTATGCTGACGGAAACATGATAAACCATGGAATCTACCGCGATATTCCTTTGACTTACGATTATGAAGGAGGTCAAACAAGCGTTGATTTTTCCATTGTTTCCCTTACCCGCGACGGGGAAAAAGAGGATTATCATACCGAAACCATGGACAACGGGATTCGTATCTATTTCGGAAACAAGAACATTAGTCTCGATCCCGGAAAGTATACGTATAAACTGAGCTACAAAGTAAATCATGTCTTGCGCTTTTTGAAAAAGTCAGACGAATTGTATTGGAACACTAACGGAAATGGCTGGGTATTTACAATCGACACGCTTACAGCACGTGTTTTACTTCCTTCCGGGATTCAGTTTAAAAAATTCATCGGGTACACAGGTTCACAAGGAGATGCAGGCTCAAATTATACCGTAGAACAAGTCAATCCGAATGAAATTCTTTTCAAAACAAAAGAACCGCTGTCTTCCTACGAAGGATTGACTTTTGCAGCTTCCTGGGATAAAAATCAATTGGTTTATCCTACTGCTACCGAGAATTTCATTTATTGGATCAAATCACATGCTTTGTGGGTTTTATTGATTTTTATGGTGTTCTTCCTTATTCTTAGAAACACCCTGCTTTGGTCGAAATACGGCCGCGATCCGAAACCCGGAACGATCATGCCACAATACGATGCTCCGGAAGGGTTTTCTCCTGCAGATGTCTCCGCAGTTATGAAACGCGGAAAGGTTGATTCCATAGCTTTTACCGGACAAATTGCTTCATTGGGTGTGAAGGGTTGGATAAAAATCAAACAGGAGAATGTACAGGGGGCCACGAAATTTACCTTTACTAAAACAGAAGATCCGAAACAAGATTTAAGCTCTGCGGAAAACCAGGTGTTTCAGGCTTTGTTTACCAATAAGGACAGTTTTTCCTTCTTTGAAAACACCTACAACGCTTCGTTGAAAAAAGGGATGGATGATCTGGAGACGAATATTCAAAACAGGCATGAGGAAAAATACCGCAAACTCAATTCACATCTGAATGGAATCCAATATCTTGTTCTTTTCCTGTTTATTCTCGCTGCTTTTGGTTTAAAATTTCTGTTTGGCGGTTCTTATGTCATAATTGGAATCATGGCTGCCTTAGGATTCGGTATCAACATACTTTTCGGTTATCTATTCGAACAACCTACCCCTGAAGGAAGAAAGGTCATGGATCACATTCTCGGGTTAAAATTATTCATTGAGTATGCCGACAAAAAACGCATTCAATTCAATAACCCTCCGGATCTCAATTTCGAAACCTTTGAACGTTTACTCCCTTATGCAATCGTATTGGGATTGGCCAAAGAATGGGAAGGTCAGTTTAAACCTGCAGAATTACAAGCGGGATATGGCATGACGGGATATTGGTATGCCGGAATGGCGATGTACGGATTCTCCGGTTTCCATGCAAGCACATTCTCTTCTGC
>CAMPIU010000153.1 GCA_946886545.1 uncultured Flavobacteriales bacterium
TAAATAACCTGTCGGATTTCCAGGGTTACAAATAACAATTGCTTTTGTTTTTGATGTGATCTTTGCTTCAATTTCAGAAACCGGAGGCAAAGCAAATCCTGTTTCAATAGTAGAAGTAACCGGAACAACCGTTAAACCGGCAGTTACTGCAAAACCATTGTAGTTTGCGTAAAATGGTTCAGGAATGATTACTTCATCTCCCGGATTACAGGTAGTCATGAATCCAAAGATCAGTGCTTCAGATCCTCCTGTAGTGATTATGATATCTTCTGTATTTACCGGAAGACCTCCTTTTCTATATGTTTCAGCAAGTTTGGTTCTGTAAGACTCAAATCCTGCAGAATGACTGTATTCAATTACTTTATGATCAAAATTACGAATAGCATCTAAAGCTACCTGTGGTGTTTCAATATCCGGTTGACCGATATTCAGGTGATAAACAGTTTTTCCGGCTTTTTTAGCTTTTTCAGCATAAGGAACCAATTTACGAATTGGTGATGCTGGCATGTCAATGGCTTTTTGGGCAATTTTTGGCATTTCTTTCTTTATTTTGAGGACAACAAAAGTACAGGAAATGTTGACATATGCATAAAAATCCTAATTTTTACCCCATGAAAACAATAGGTATTTTACTTCTGAGTGGATTATTGACAGGTGCTTGCTCGGAATCTGCCAGGCCGGAAAATTCTGAGCCTGCAAAACTTTCTGAAGAAATTGATACGGATAATGAGAAAAAAGAAACGAAACTACCGATTTCCACGGGAAAAATGATCCTTCATAAAGGAGATACTTTGGTGAGTGTGGATTATTTTAATAAAAATATCTGGTGGGAACTTAAATATGCTACAAAAAATAATTTCATGCACCGTGTTTTGTATGATACGCTCAACAAAGTGTATGTTCAAATAGATGTGGCCAGAAGATTGGCGAAATCCCAGGAATATCTGACAGGAAGAAATGCTAATTATCATTTATTGGTTTACGATGGATTAAGACCTTCGAGTGTTCAATGGGAAATGTGGAATGCACTGGATACGATTCCTGTTTTGGAAAGAGGAAGGTTTGTGAGTAATCCGAGAAATGGAAGTGTTCACAATTACGGTGCGGCTGTTGATCTGACTATTTGTAACCAGGTACGAAAACCTTTGGATATGGGGGCGGGGTATGATGATATCCGAAAGATAGCCTATCCGTCATTGGAATCTGAATTTTTGGCAAAAGGTGAAATCACGCAACAACAAATTGACAACCGCAAATTACTTCGGAGAGCTTTGAAAAGCCAGGGTTTTTCGAATATTCCTACCGAGTGGTGGCATTTCAATGCTTTCCCAAGACCGGTTGTGAAGGCAAGATATCAGCTTGTGACAAATGAACTAACAGAATGATTTTTTAACTCCTATTAAATTAGTAGTATATTTGATTCATGATTCCGAAGAGATCCAAATATGCCATTCAGGCCTTGAAGTGTTTAGCGAAAGTATATCGTGATAAAGGACACTTATCCATTGCGACTATTGCGGAAAAAGAAAAGATTCCCCGGAAGTTCCTGGAAGCAATCCTGCTGCAATTGCGAAATGGTGGTATGGTTGGAAGCAAAATGGGAGCGAATGGCGGATATTTCCTCATTAAACACCCGGATGAAATCGTGCTGAGCAGTATCATTCGGGAAACCGGCGGACCAATCGCTCTATTACCTTGTGTAAGCTTAAATTTCTATGAAGAATGTGTCGAATGTCCGCATGAAGATTTGTGTGGATTGCATGATGTAATGCTTGAAGTGCGTGAAGCAAGTATCCATATTTTATCAAAAACAAGTTTGGCAGATTTAATTTTACGTGAAAAAAAATTAGCGAGAAAAGCTGAAAGTAAGCGTAAATAGTGATTTTTTTATGTTTTAATTCCTACTTGTTCGATGGGAGTAATGGAAAATAGTTTTAGTTTTCCTTGTTCATTTAAAATTCTGCCCTTTACTTTGCACTATCAAAATAAAAACAACGATGAATCAAAAGAACTTCATGCTTCATATACAGATGTGCTGTATGCCTGAAAAGGTATTGCGGAAGGAATAGTTATAAATTAACAATGAGTTATGACCCTTCTTCCGTTTCTGCGGGAGAAGGGTTTTTTATTTAGCAAAAAGAAATAATGAAAAAAGTATATATAAACGAATACGGTCCAAGAGTTTCAGCTGCGGTTTATGGTTTTTGGAGATGGACGGAAGAAGATCTGTCAGAAACAGAGAAGTTTGAAGAGGTGGTTTTGTTTACACGGGAATTGGGGATCAATACCTATGATTTAAGTTCGGTTGGAGGACAATTGGAAACCCAGTTCGGGAAATTGATTGAATCAGGTGTAATTGATCAGTCTGAATTGATTCTTTCCACGAAAGTAGGACGACGGGAATATTCGGGAGCTTATGGAAGTGGAATTTATTATGATTTGAGTCCGCAACACATTACCAAAAGTGTAGAAGACTCATTGAGTCGCCTGAAACGTGATAAAATTGATATTCTCATCCTGGAGAATTTTGATTTCCTTTCAAATTTCGAACAAACTGCGTCTGCTTTGTTGAAATTGCAGCGAAGCGGAAAGATTTCGTATATCGGAGTTTCGAATTTTAATGTGTTTCAGCAACGTCTGCTTTCGGCTTCACTTTCACAACCTATTATTACCAATCACCTGGAGTTAAATCTCTTACAGACAGAAGCGTTGCATGATGGAAGATTTGATTTTATCCGAGAGCAACATAGCCGTGCTTTAGCTTTTTCTCCTTTGGCTGATGGCCGGATTTTGTTGGGTGAAGATGCTCAGGCTGTTAAGCTGCGCCTGGCATTAATAGAAATTGGCAAAAAGTATGAGGCAAATGTGGAACAAATAGCGGTTGCCTGGTTGAATAAATTGGGTGCTCTTCCAATCATTGGAAGTAAAGAAAAACGCCGGATTCAAAATGCGGCAACAGCTCATACTTTCGAAATTTCCCAGGAAGATTGGTACTTTCTCTACAATGCAACGAAATAAGCATGGAAAGTTTCAGAACAGAGTACGAGCATCAGGTTGAAGCAAAAAAACTACAGGTTGAAAATGACATTCTGGAGTTGGGTGATAAAATTGCAGCTTTCAAAGACGGGAAAATTCCGGATGACAAATTTCGCTCTTTGAGATTGGCCCGAGGAGTTTATGGTCAGCGTCAATTGGGGGTTCAAATGATTCGAATCAAGCTTCCTTATGGAAAAGTAACTTCGAATCAATTGCGAAGAATAGCGCAGGTAAGTGATGAATACAGCACAGGAAGATTGCACATTACAACCCGGCAGGATATTCAGATTCACCACGTTTCTTTAGACCGGACACCGCAACTGTGGGCAGATTTGGAAAAAGACGATGTAACTTTAAGGGAAGCTTGTGGAAACACTGTTCGAAATGTAACGGCAAGCGATAATGCAGGGATTAACCCGGAAGAATTATTTGATGTGACTCCTTACGCGGAACAGGTTTTTCAGTATTTTTTGAGAAAACCCTTTGCCCAGGAATTGGGTCGGAAAATTAAAATTGCTTTTAGCTCGGATGACCGGGATGATGCATTTACTTTCATCCACGATTTTGGATTTATTCCACGTATTGAATTGGATGTAAAAGGATTTAAAGTCTTGATCGGAGGTGGATTGGGTGCGCAACCATTTTTAGCTCATGTGGCTTATGAGTTTCTGCCCGCGGATGAACTGATTCCTTTCATTGAAGCCTCCATTCGCGTTTTTGATCGCCATGGTGAACGAAACAGCAGAAACAAGGCCCGGATGAAATACCTGATTTCTAAAATTGGCTTGGAAACTTTTTTAGACCTGGTGAAACAAGAAAAAACAGCTGTTCAATATCATTTACAGGGAGATCAGCTAAAGTCGACGGACACATTTGAATATAAAGAACTTGCTTCAATTGAACAAGACAAATTATTTACGGATGACTTAGATTACAATCAATGGATTCGAACCAATGTTTCTCTTCAGAAACAAGCCGGTTATTTGGCGGTTTATGTCAAAGTTCCATTAGGAGATTTTTACACGGATCAGGCACGCTCGTTAGCTTATTTGCTGGATAGTTTAAATCTTCCGGAATTGCGTTTTACCATTAATCAAAACATCCAATTAAGAGGAATAAGACCCGAACAGCTGCAAATAATTTATTCGCAATTATCACAATTGAATTTGATTGGATCAGGGTATGGAGGACTGGCGGATATCACTGTTTGTCCGGGGACGGATACCTGTAACCTGGGAATTTCGAACAGTACCAATGTTGCGCTGGAGCTGGAATCATTTATCCGGATAAATTACCCGAAACTGATTGAGGAAACGGGAATTAGTATCAAAATCAGCGGTTGTATGAATTCCTGCGGACAACATGGCTTGGCTCATATTGGTTTTCATGGGAGTTCTATTAAAACCAAAGGTGGAACTCTTCCAGCTATGCAGGGATTGCTGGGTGGTGGAAAAACAGGAGCCGGTACCGGAAGAATTGCTGAAAAAGTAATTAAGGTTCCCAGCAAACGAGTTTTGAAAGTTGTTCAGGTGATTTTGGATGATTACCTCCAATTCCATGAAAATGAGGAAGAATTCAATGCTTATTATGATAAACGGGGAAATACCTATTTCTACAATTTGTTGAAACCGTTAACGGATTTAGAGCAAGTAAATTCAGAGGAATATCTGGATTGGGGACAAGATGAGCGTTTTGCAACTGCAATCGGAGTTGGAGAATGTGCCGGGGTGATTATCGACTTAGTAGCAACCTTGTTTTTTGACGCAGAAGAAAAGCTGTCTTCAGCGCATGAAGCATTGATGGAAAAACGTTTTGCGGACGCAATTTATTACGGATATGCCGCAGGAATCCATTCTGCGAAAGCGAAACTGATTGAAAAGGGAATCAGATGCAATTCACAACATGGAATTCTAACTGATTTCGACGCTCATTTAGGGACTGATTTCGGTTATTCCGGGAAGAATAGTTTCAGTGAATTCATTTTGAAGATCAACAAAGAAAAGGCCTCAAAATCCTTTGCGCACCAATATGTGAGTGAAATAGAAAGATTGATTCTTCGACTACGCTCCATTGACAGTGAGACAGTAACCAATAAAAATTAAAAAATGAAGAATAAAGAAAATCCACACATTTCATTGGTTGGAGCAGGTCCGGGAGATATTGAATTAATTTCTGTAAAAGGATTGAATCGCTTGAAAAAAGCAAAAGTAGTGCTTTACGATGCTCTGGTAAATGAAGAGTTGCTGACGTATGCCCCAACTGCCAAAAAGATTTTTGTAGGTAAACGGAAAGGATTTAAAACTTATGAGCAGGAACAAATTAATCAATTAATGGTTGATTGTGCGAATGAGTTTGGAGATGTTGTTCGCTTAAAAGGTGGCGATTCTTTTGTTTTTGGAAGAGGTATGGAAGAAATTCTATTTGCAAAACAACATCAGATATCCACGGAAGTAATACCCGGAATTTCCAGTTCGATATCAGTTCCCGCTTTGGCAGAAATTCCGGTAACGCACCGGGGACTGAGTAACTCATTTTTTGTGCTGTCTGCAACCCTGTCTGATGGTTCTTTAAATCCCGAATTGAAAAAGGCGGTGGAATTGAATGCAACTGTTGTGATTCTAATGGGCTTGAGTCAGATTGAAAAAATTGCTGACTTGTTTTATGAAAGAGGAAAATCAGAAATTCCGGCAGCAGTAATTTACAATGGTTCTTTACCGGATCAGAAAACAATTGTTGGAACAATACGAACAATCTCCGGATTGCATGAACAAGCGGCGGTGAAAGGTCCCGGAGTTATTGTAATTGGTGAAGTTGTCTCGTTTGCATCAGCTAATCAGGATGGGATTTATGCAAATTCATCTGAAATAATTTACCATTCATGAGGGAGGCAAATACCAATGAGCTCTTTCCGGTTTTTCTGAAAACTCAGGAACTGAATGTCTTGCTTGTTGGTGGAGGGGAAGTTGCGCTGGAAAAATTAAAAGCATTGTTGCTGAATTCTCCGGATACGCCTGTTTCTGTAGTTGCACGTGAATACACAGAAGCATTTATCGATTTTGCAGAGCGGCACGAAAGTGTGTTTTTGGAAGTGCGTGATTTCGATCAGTCAGACATAGAAGGAAAACAGCTCATAATTACGGCTCTAAATGATGTGGTAATTTCAGAATACGTCATGAATTTAGCGAATGATGCCGGAATTTTGTACAACGCGGCTGATAAACCTGAGCTTTGCAACTTTTATCTGGGCTCAGTGGTTCGAAAAGGACATTTGAAAATCGGAATTTCCACAAACGGGAAATCTCCGACACTAGCCAAGCGATTGAAAGAGATTTTGGATGAAAACCTGCCGCTCGAGTTAAATGATTCTGCTTTGCAATTGAACGAGTTACGGAATTATTTAAAAGGTGATTTTAAGCAAAAAGTAAAAAAAATGAATCAGGCTACAGCCACTTTACTAGTGAAGGCAGATAGCCCTTGGTACTTTTTTTCTTTCTGGAAATTGTCCTTGTATTTACTTGGAATTATAGGGGTCATGGTGACAGGACATTTACTTTTCACATTGATTCCCTTGGAAAGTATTTGGAACTCAGCATCAGCAGCAATAGATTCTTTGACAATTGATTTCGCTTATTTCGTTTTGGCCGGGTTTATTGCTCAAATGATTGATGGTGCTTTGGGGATGGCTTATGGAGTAAGCGCCACAACTTTCTTATTATCGTATGGTATTACTCCTGCAGTTTCAAGCATGGCGGTTCACGCCTCGGAGATTTTCACCAGCGGTGTTTCAGGTATCATGCATTTGCGTTTCGGGAATGTGAATAACCGTTTGTTCAGATCTATTTTAATTCCCGGAGTTTTAGGAGCAATCGTTGGAGCTTATGTATTATCCGAATTCGAATCATACAATGATATTATCAAACCAATAGTCAGTGCATATACTTTGTTTTTGGGCGGATTGATCATTTACAAAGTTCTTCGGAAGAAACAAGTCCGAAAAAAAGTAACGAAAGTTGGTTGGTTAGGACTTTTAGGAGGTTTTTTGGATTCCATTGGAGGTCTCTCTCTTAAACAAATCTCCGACCACACCAGACGTAAAGTAATCTCTGTTCACGTCGTCTTCGACGAAAAG
>CAMPIU010000154.1 GCA_946886545.1 uncultured Flavobacteriales bacterium
ACTGCTTTCGATAAATGATCCACGGAAGTGGATTGAACAAATTAAATACAACAAAGATGAAATTACTAATAACTCTTGTTTCGTTTAGTGTCCTTCTTGGTTTTTCCAGTTGTGAGAAAGTGATCGATGTTGATTTGAATGATACCGAACAAAAAGTGGTCATTGAAGGAAGTATTCTGAGAGGTGATACCCTTCAGCGGGTCCGTATTACGAAAACTCAAAACTTTGATGAAAGTACAGCTCCACCAACTGTTGATAATGCGGTGGTTACAGTAATTGATAACCTTGGAAACGCCGCAGTTTTCACTTCTGTGGGGAACGGATGGTATGAATTGACAGGCTATCCCGGTGTTGAAGGAAGAACCTATACGCTTACTGCAACCGTTGAAGGAACGACCTATTCCGGAAGTAGCATCATGCCGTCTTATCAAGCGATGGATACCCTGTATGTTGAATTTTATCCCTTCGGTGCAGACACACTGATTTCATTGGTTCCGGCTCATTTCGACCAACAAGGTGTACCAAATTATTACCAGTTTCATGTTTATAT
This sequence comes from uncultured Flavobacteriales bacterium, assembly GCA_946886545.1. The sequence continues at coordinate 551 of CAMPIU010000154.1, forward strand.
AAACGGCACCCGAGACAAAACTGTTTATCTTCAAAACGATCAGTTTACAGATGGAAATCTCACAGTTGAGCCGTTGTTTGTTTCTGATCTTTTGTTGGAAGATACTGTTCGTGTAGACTTATTTTGTATTGATAAACCGGTCTACACCTATTTCAATCAGCTTGGCGTAAATTCTTCCAGCAGTGCAACACCCGCAAATCCGATTTCAAATCTGAATGGAGGCTGTTTGGGATATTTTTCTGCAAGAACAGTTCATTCGAGAACTATTATAGTCAACTAAAAAGAGCATACTTGAACCCAACGTTTAAAGAAAAATACACTGCGGGAAAGTAGGAAAGGGAAGAGCTGGGAAGTGAATCATCAGCTGATATGAATGGTAACCCGACAATCATGTCGGAAAAGAGCAGCATTTTCTCTCCAAATAGGTGTTGATATCCGAACCCGGCACCGAAACTATACGAAAGTTGATTTACCCTTTTTCGTTTTGGGTTTGATGCAAGAAGTTCCTCTGTATACGGATCATCAGACCATCTTTTGATATATGAATAAGAAATGGTTGCTCTTGCAGTGATATAAAATGCAGATTCACCGGGAGTTTCCTGGAAGAAATATGAAAACTCGGAAAAAATACCGATGTCGTTGAATTTTGAGTGGACAGTTAGTCCGGGTTGAGAAGGATTATAAACGTAGTCTGAGGGTGTGTAGCTCATTAAATTAAGCGGAGAAACATTATAATCCGTGTATTTCATTGGAAGTCTGGCAAAGAAACCTGATCTCAAAGAAAACGATTCGGAATTTCCGAGCGGTACTTCTGCAAAGGCGTTCAAAGTTGCTCCATTCATTCCAGGATCAATAAAACGGCTATAACCGGCCTTGGCTCCAACAAAAACCTGGGCTTTTGAAGTCTGAACTCCAAGTAACAGAAGGATTGAAAGATGTAAAGTTTTTCTCATGATTGAAAAGGTGTATTTGTTTCCATGTTATGCTAATAGCTAATCCGGAGAAGCACAAAAATACTCTTTTCTTTTCGGATGAGAATTTGCTTTCTCCGGACGTTGGAATGATTCGTTATTGGCTCAATCGAACAGGTCTAAACGATCAAAAATGTGATCTGACAAGATTCTTATCCCGAACTCATGTTATTTAGTGATACTTTGTATCTTTGCACACTTAAAACAGTTTGATGACAAGACAGGAATTGATTTGGCAAATTCGCGAAAAGAAATCGTTTTTATGCGTTGGCTTAGATACCGACCTGGATAAAATTCCTGCTCATTTGCTGCAGACTGAAGATCCTGTTTTTGAGTTCAATAAAGCAATCATCGATGCAACGAAGGATTTGTGTGTTGCCTACAAGCCAAATGTTGCTTTTTACGAAGCACTAGGGCCAAAAGGTTGGGAATCATTGAAGAAGACCATTGATTATATTCCCTCTCACTGCATGACTATCGCTGATGCCAAACGCGGAGATATCGGAAATACATCTACTTATTACGCCAAAACATTCTTTGAATATTTGAATTGTGATGCGGTAACTGTTGCTCCATATATGGGGGAGGATTCTGTTACTCCATTCCAGGAATTTGAAAACAAATGGGTGATCCTGTTGGCTCTCACTTCGAATAAAGGGGCACTGGATTTTCAGTTTACCACAGATTCCTCCGGCGAAGAACTGTATAAAAAAGTGTTGAAAAAGAGTTCCAAATGGGGTTCGGAAAATAACTTAATGTATGTAGTGGGAGCAACCAGAGCAGAAGGTATTGCCGAAGTTCGGAAAATTGTTCCCAATCATTTTTTCCTGGTTCCTGGTGTTGGAGCTCAGGGAGGAAGCCTGGAAGATGTGGCCAAATACGGTTGGAATGACGACTGTGGTTTATTGGTGAATGCTTCCAGATCGATTATCTATGCAGCAAGTACGCTTGATTTTGCAAACGAAGCAAGAAACGAAGCTCAGAAGTTGCAGCAAGAAATGGCCCAAATTTTGACTGCAAAGAATTTCTAAAAACGAAATCTGTATGGTTGATTACGTAGAAAAGCTCATTATTTTTATCAGTACTCCGATTTATGTGCTGTTGATCCTGGGCGAAATTATTCTGAGTAATTGGCATAATAGAAAGTTATACTCGGTTGGTGACACCATTCAAAATCTGTATTTGATGATTGCAAATATGGGAATTGATGTATTGATGCGCGGAATTACCCTGTTCGTTCTCCTCTCTTTCTTTGATTATCGTCTCATAAGCTGGACACCAAATTCCTGGTATTATTGGCTCTTGTTGTTTTTTGCAGAGGATTTTATCTTCTACTGGATTCACCGGATTGATCACATAGTACGCTTCTTTTGGGCGATCCATGTAACCCACCATTCTTCGGAACGGTTCAATTTTACAACCGGTTTCCGCTCCTCGGTATTCCAACCAGTGTACCGTTTTATCTGGTTCATACCCTTAGTTTTTTTGGGTTTCGAACCATTTGATATTTTTATTATGTATTCAATAACTCAAACCTACGGAATTCTGGTTCACACCAAGGCTGTAAGAAGGCTGGGTGTTTTGGAGTATGTTTTGGTAACGCCTTCACATCATCGCGTTCATCATGCATCCAATGTAGAATACCTGGATAAGAACATGGGGATGATCCTCATTCTCTGGGACAAACTGTTCGGAACTTTTCAGGCTGAGATCGATGGACTTCCTATTCAATACGGTTTGTATGAAAAACAGATCAGCCAAAATCCGGTGAATGTGATTTTTCATGAATGGGTTTCGATCTATAAAGACGTTAGAAAAGCAAAAGGATTGAAAAACAAGTGGCTATATATCACAAAACCACCCGGGTGGAGTCATGACGGAAGTACAATGACCTCAAAAGAGCTACGTGATCACATCAGACAGGCACAAAACGAATAAGATAAAACAGATGAAGAAAGAATTGGCAGATGTTATTCGTGCGTATCACCAAAAAGGTTGGTCACCGGCCACTTCCACAAACTATTCTTTCAGGTTGGCTTCAAATCCGAATGTGATCGTTGTTTCCAAATCCGGAATTGACAAATCTCTTTTCTTACCTGATGATTTTATGGAAGTGGATTTACAGGGGTCAGCACTTCCGGCTTATGAGGGAATTCGTTCTTCAGCAGAAACACTGATTCATTGCAAATTGTATCAATTATTCCCGGAAATGATGTGCATTGTGCATAGTCACTCGGTGTATTCGGTTTTACAGTCCATGAAAAATCAAACGGCAGTGGAACTGAGTGGTTACGAAGTTCTGAAAGGATTTGACGGAATTCTTACTCACGAAACAACAGTTCAGATTCCGGTTTTCGATAACACGCAGGATATGCCTGCTTTTGCTGAAGTTTTGGAACGGGAAAAAAGCCGTTTGAAAGTTCCTGCATTCATCATGCGTCAACACGGAACTTATGCCTGGGGGAAAAACCTGTTCGAAGCAAAACGCCATTTGGAAACCGCAGAATATCTGTTTGAGGTTGATTGGAAGTTTTCCCATTAATTTTTCGCAAAATACCAACCATTCCGGTTTACCCCTCGTTGTTAATTGATGTAATCAATTAAAATCTGCCGGGAAACAGCAATAACCAAATAACACGCATGAAATTACTCCTTACCGCAGTTCCATTATTTATTGGATTGTTTTCAATAGCACAATCCTTTTTACCTCAAAATAGTGGTGTTACAACCCAATTGAATGCGCTTGACTTTTCAACTCCATCCACTGGAATTGTTGTTGGTAATACAGGAGTTATTCGCAAAACAGTCGATTCAGGTTTAAACTGGATTGCTTCAAATTCAGGTACACAGGTTGATTTGTCTGGAGTAGCATTTGTGAGCGGATCCACTTATATCGCAGTAGGAAAATCAGGTACGATCATTAAAACCACTAATTCCGGAACGAGTTGGTCATTGGTTAATTCGGGAACAAGTAATGACTTGACAGGAATTTTTGTTAATGGTTTGAATCTATATATCACAGGTACGAACGGAACAATTTTGATCTCCACAAATTCCGGGAATGCATGGACTCTAACCAATACCGGAATTTCCTTTAAGCTGAATAAAATCTATTTCGTTTCAGAATACACCGGTTATGCAGTAGGCGACGGTGGAACGATCCTGAAAACAGTAAATGGAGGACAAGTATGGAATTTTCAAACAAGCGGCACCAATACGCATTCGCTTACAGATATTTATTTCACAGATGGGAATACCGGCATAATTACCGGAGGAATCAGCGCTTCCAATGAATCGATCATATTGCGGACAACGAATGCCGGATCTATATGGACTTCAGATGATTTTACGGGTACATTTTTAAATGCGTTGGACTTCTTTCCGGACCATTCCGTTGGGTATTCCGTTGGCGGAAGTGTAAGCGGAAATACAAGTGTCATTCTGAAAACCACGAATCAGGGATCCTCATGGCTTCCCGTGAGTTCTGCTTTTCCACGCTTATTGGGGGTTTGCTTTCCGGGAAATGGAATCGGATACACCTGCGGACTAAACGGAACGATTTTACGTTTGGCTAGTAATACGGCAGGAGTAGAGGACGTTGAAGATCATGCGGATATTCAGATCAGTCCAAATCCCGGGAACGGAATTTTTATGCTTTCTTCCGCACTGAATGAAGAATTTTCGATGGAGGTATTTTCTGCAGATGGGACACAGGTCGCAGACATACATGATTCCAATACGATCGATTTGAGTCACTCTCCATCAGGAATTTATTATGTCTTTATCCGTTCCGAAGTCTCAACTTTTATGCGTAAATTGGTAAAAGAATAAGGATTTTAACTTGTGTAATATGAATTGGAACAACTTCATTCTCATCTTTAGTTGTTTGCTAATCCTGCTTCAATTGATCACACTTGTCGTAAAATTGAGATCCGGAAAAGGTTTTTTCTATTTGATTTCCATTTGCAGTATTTTCTGGGGTGGGATCTTTTATTTTTTCTATGGCTTCCCTTTGGATGAAGGAACTCTTCATGTGAGTAAAATCCCGGATTATGAAAGAGGATTTCAACTGTCTGCAGGATTATTGTTTATAAGTGCAATCTCTTTACTAGTGAATTTTTTCTGGAAGAAGAAGAAATAAAACTTATTTCATCCTATTTCCGATGTAATTTACAGATGGATCGTTTCACCGGTTTCGTCTCTTTTATTTTCTGAATTATCTCCTCACCATGTTCAATAGACCTACAAGGGACGATTATTTTATTGGGAGGGTTTTTGAAATCATTCATAGCTACCCAGTTTCCAGCCATCATTTTCCAAAGTTTTCCAGATCAAATGCTTTCTCCAACTCATTCTTTTTATTTCCTTTAACCCTTTTTACCAAGTTTCTAATTTTATTTTCAAACCTTTTCCGTAAATTAGTACCATGGTAAATAATTTATTCCATGAGTAAAGAAGTCACGCGTAGAAATTTTGTTCAGCGCCTTTCCGCTGTTTCGGCGGGTTTGTTTGCTTTGCCCTGGCTGGCAAGTGGAAAAGGGGATTTTGAACCCGAAATCGAAAAAAATATGAATCCAATAAAACGCTCATTCCCACTTGGTTTTCAATGGGAAACACAAGATCCGTTCTTGTTTTGTGTGCATCACGAAGATCAGTTTCCAAAAGGAAACGAACAATTGGGTCCCGATCCGGAATATTTCAAGGGACGTCACATGGGTGACGATTTCATTATCAAAGATGGTTTTCGCATGTATCACGGAAAGAAGGTTCCAGGTTTTCCAGGACATCCGCACCGCGGATTTGAAACCATTACGGTGGTTCGGAAAGGTTTGGTGGATCATGCAGATTCGTTAGGTGCTGCCGGTCGGTATGGAAACGGTGATGTGCAATGGATGACCGCCGGAAAAGGGGTTCAGCATTCTGAAATGTTTCCCTTACTTTCTCAAACAGAAGAAAATCCGTTGGAGTTGTTCCAGATATGGCTCAATCTTCCCAAAAAGGATAAAATGGTGGAACCTCATTTCAAGATGTTGTGGCGGGAAAGTATTCCGAATTTGAAATTTGACGATGACAAGGTATTGGTTGAACTCATCTCAGGTAACTGGAACGAACATCAGGCAGTTATTCCACCACCGGATTCCTGGGCTTTTCCGAAAGAAAACGAGGTCTTGATCGTCAATATAAAAATGGAACCGAATTCGAAAGTGACATTACCGAAGTCCACACCAAATGTGAATAGAAGTTTATTTTTCTATGAAGGCAACCAATTGATGATCAATGAAAAAACCTTCGAATCTTATTCCGGATTTTTTCTCGATTCGTCTGTTGAAACAGAATTGCAGTCACACGATACACCCGTGAGCTTGTTCTTATTACAGGGAAAACCGATCGATGAACAAGTGATGCAATACGGACCTTTTGTGATGAACACCAAAGAAGAGATCAAACAAGCGTTTGATGATTATCACGCAACTCAATTTGGCGGCTGGCCCTGGGAACGATACGATCAGGTTCATGACCGGAATAAATCCCGTTTTGCATTACATGCAGACGGAACAGAAGAAATCAAGGAGATTTAATTTATAATAGTAGGGAAGCGATTAATCACGTCCCTACTATATTTTATTATCTATTTTCTCG
>CAMPIU010000155.1 GCA_946886545.1 uncultured Flavobacteriales bacterium
AAAGCCAATTCAACGCATGGATTTTTTTAATTTAAAAGAGATTACTAAGTTTAAGCCATCATGAGTATCGTATCCTTTCCCCATCCAAATAAATTACTGGTCATAGAACCGTTGGATTACCGGAATGCCTATGATTTTCCTAGTCCGCACCGGCACGATTACTTTGAAATTATCCTGGTGAATCAAGGAGAAGGCCACCAATTCATAGATTTTACCAAAACTGATTTGAAAGAAGCGGAAATTTATACCGTTTATCCTGGACAAATTCATTTGCTCAACCGGGATACGGCGCAGGGTTTATTGATTCAGTTCCATAAAAACATCTTTGATTTTATTTTTCCTATCAAGCATCATCACCTCTATTTTCAAAATCCTCAGATCCGGCTTAATCCTGAATCCTTTAGCCATATTTATGCGCTGACGAATCAGATTTTTCAATTGTGCCAGGTACCCGATTTGAGTAATTTGTCCATTCATAAAGCATACAGCTATTTGGAAATTATTCTCATTACGCTGATAGAACACAGCAATCAGGCATTCGCTATGGAAGACAGCAGTTTTGTCAGTAAATTTCTTTCACTGATTAGTGAGCATACCAAGGTGAAAAGAAAGGTTTCAGATTATGCTGAAATGATGAATTACAGTACGGACAAATTGACCACTTTGTGTAAAAAGTACCTGGGAAAAGCACCACTCAAATTAATTCACGAGGAATTACTCATTGAGATCAGGAGAATGATGGTGGTGAGTGATCTGTCTCTAAAGGAGATTTCTTATGAGCTGAATTTTGATACTACAGCTAATTTCAGCGCCTTCATTAAAAATGCTACCGGTTTCACTCCTAAAGAGTTACAGGAATCTTTATTGGACAATTACAGGTAAAACATTCAACCATCCTAAATTCATAACTCTTTACGGCATTTTCATAACAGGAATGGATAACTGATCGCCTAGCTTTGTTCCATTCACTCATAAATAATTTGCTATGAAAACGATAAAGAATAAAATACTGGTGCTGGTAATTGCCACAATGCCTTTAGCAGGAAACTCTCAGGAAATGAATCTCGATTTTGAAAACTGGGAAAATCCTGTAACCGAAGACATGTTTGGTAACCGGCCCCTTGTTTGGATGGTACAGAACACGCCGTTGGTCGAGCCAAATGATTTTGGAATGCTTTATCATCCACCGGTAACAAACACCCAAAGTGGGACTTATGCGCTGAAATTGAGTACATGGTATTATTATACGAAAGATATGGCATTATTGAGATTACCATATACTTCACGTCTGAGTGCACTGAAAGGATATTACATCTACGAAGAGAATGAAGTGGAAGACCAGGTGGACACAGTTCCGGATATTGCACAGGTTTCTGTATTCATGACCAAATGGAATGCAAGTACGATGTATAGAGATACAGTCGGAACGGGGGTGTTGGATCTAAATGCGGTATCGGAATATACTTTATTTACAAATACTGTTACTTATATCAATCCGACAGTTGTTCCGGATTCGATTCACATTCTGATAGATCCTTCTTTGGTGAGAAGAGATCCCGCCGGTTCAAACTATATGTCGATGGATGATGGAATAAGTTCTTTTTTAACGGTCGACAATTTGTCCTTGACGGATGAAAATGTGGCTGGTGTGAATGAATTCTCTCAATCAGTTAAAGTTTATCCTAATCCCGTTGAAGATTTGTTGTTTATTGAAGACTTCAATGGTCATGCCGCCCTCTACGATCTTAATGGGAAATTGATTCGTGAGCAGGAACTTGAAAGTAAAGAAGCTTTCGCACTGGATAAACTGGATGCAGGTATTTATATGCTTCAACTTCATCAAAATAGTACCATCCGAAACGTAAGAATAGTCAAAAAGTAAAAGTTCATAAGTTTATAGTTATTTGGTTTAGTTAAGTGTACAAATCGTTTGGATGTAAAGGATATAGATGTCAATCTGTATCCTTTTCTGTTTACAGGTTTAAATCAGCGTCCTGATTTGATTCGTTTTTTTGTCGATGTTGGTTATATTCGTTTAAGGAAATTATAATGAATCGATCCATGGAAATCCGGAAGTTTTACAAACCTGTTCAACCGACAGTTGACTGGTCTTCGGTAAAAGTATCTTATACCGAATTTCTTCCGGATATCAGGCTTCAGGAGATGATCTATTGTTATTGGCAGTTAAAAACTTCAGAAGTCTTAACGGAACAATTCAATTATCGGGTAGTTGCAGATGGCTGTATTGATATTTTTTTTGAACTTACTAATCCGGCTGATAGTTATGTCATGGGTTTTTGCAAAAAGTTTACTGAATTTCCTCTCGAGAACCAATTCAATTATGTCGGGATTCGTTTCTTTCCAACCATGTTCCCGCAGTTGTTCAAGATCAATGCCAAAGAACTCAGTAATCGCTTTGAGCATCTGGATAAGGTAGTTCCTTCCACATCAAATTTTATCCGTAACAATTTGGATAGCTCACAAAGCCCTGAAGAGATCGGCAGCTTGTTGGATATTTATTTCTCGGAAGTAGTAAAGAATCGACACTTTGACAATGACGTACGCCTGTATGGTGCTTTGCAGCTGATTTTAATGAAGCAGGGAGTTCTTGACGTGGAATCTGATCTCCAAACTGGAATTAGTTCCAGGCAGCTGCGCAGACTGTTTGATTTTTATATCGGGGACACACCGAAGACTTTTAGCCAGGTGGTTCGGTTTCAAAACATTTTAAGGGCAAAACCCTCTTCCCAAAGTCTCCGCCAAAACAAATTGTTCTTCGATGCAGGTTATTACGATCAGGCACATTTTATTAAGGAGTTCAAAAATTTCTATGGCGTTACACCCGGTAAAGCATTCGGAAGGTGATTTTGTCCGATTTTTACAATGTTGAATTGCGGATATACTTGATTTTTGTCTGTAAATTAATTCAGAATGAAAAAAACAACAGCACTCATTGCAGGACTTTGTTTCACATTAACAAGTCTTTCACAAAGTAATTCAACACATAAAATGCAAAATACCATGAAATTAAACGCAGGAATAGTTACGGCAAAATTATCGGAGACGAAAAGTTTTTACACAGAGGTTTTAGGCTTTGGAATAACTTTTGAAAACGAATTTTACCTTTTACTTCACACACCCGATCAGAAAGCTGAAATCAGTTTTTTGCTTCCCAATCATCCCAGTCAGCAGTCCTTATTCCATAAACCTTTCTCGGGCGAAGGAATGTATCTGACTATTGAGGTGGAAGATGTAGATAAATTTTATCAGGAAGTAAAAGCAAAAAAAATCGAAATAAAAATCGAACTTCGCGATGAACCATGGGGAGACAGGCATTTTGCCATTCAGGACCCGAATGGGATTGGAATTGATATTGTGGAATATGCTCCGCAGGAAGAGAAATAAGAGTAAAAGAATGAAAAAAGGAATCTTCATATTTTTGGTTTTGGGATCGCTGACAGCTTCCGCGCAAAAAATTGAACTGACAAATCTGGAAACATCACAGCTTCCTAAAGGAATAAGCTATTTGGGAAAGATCAAAACTGCAGTCCGATGGACAGACAATCTGGGTGACAATATTGTGATTACAACCGAAACCGGGGATATTCAAAGTAAATCGGAACTTTCGGATGATTATAAGGATGCAGCTTTGTATGCCTATCATTTTTTGATTTTTGAAGATAGTGTTCGGCAAACTTGGAGAGTAAAGGATTTTGTAAACGAGTGTCCTATGGATATTGAGGCAAATTTCATTCAAAATACTTTCCAGGTAACCGATTTAAACAAAGATGGTGTAGGGGAAGTCTGGTTAATGTATATTGTAGCTTGTCGAAGTGATGTAAGTCCTGCCGATATGAAGATCATAATGTATCAAAACGGTCAGAAATTCGCGATGAGAGGACAAACTAAAGTGGAACCATCAAAAGGTAGCTTTATCGGTGGGGAATACAAATTTGATAAAGCGTTTAATGAAGGTCCGCCTGAATTCCGGGACTTTGCTAAGAAAATGTGGAAGGCACACATTATGCAGAGATGGTATTGATAATACAAACCCTAAAATCTTCGTAAATAATGATTTTACTGGCTGCTATAGGCGGAGGGTTGTACATCTTGTTATTCGCAGGGGCCGCTCTTCTGATTTTTACACCTGTGGTTTCTCTTCTGGTGTATCGGGCCATAGATTGGGTGGTTAAAAAACGGACAGGCTTCTCAATTAGTTTGAAGAGATTCCCGAAAGTGCTTTTGATCACAGGGTGCATACTACTTGGAGCATCACTAACAGTGTTGGTTATAGCTTTCTTCTGTTTAGTTGTTTTAAGCGATTTTAGTTACGAATAGAGAGATTGCCGAAACACAAAAAGTAGAAGCTACAAGGTGTCCGAATAAAATCTGCGCGAATCAATATAAATCTGCGTGCAAAATGTTTACCTGTATTCACATAGGTTAAAGTTATCAAACCACCGCATCTTTATTGTATCTCCCCTTGTATTCAATCGGCGACATGCCCGTAAACTTCCGAAAAACTTCCCGGAATGCCTTCACGTCTGAATAACCGACCTCGTACATCACTTCATTGATTGTTTTGCGGCTGGTTTCTAATGCTTTTTTAGCCGATTCAATCTTTACGCGCTGCATATATTCGATGGGCGTATTCCCGGTTGCTTTAATGAATCTTCGGTCAAAATTCCTTCTGCCGACTGAAAATCGCGAAGACAGTTCTTCGATGGAAATTTTTTCCCTGAGATTTTCCTCGATATAAGTCTGAACTTCTCTAACTACTTCATCACCGTGCTGTTTCTGTCCGCGGAAAATGGCAAAGGCGGATTGACTCTTTCGGTCAGGTTCTATTTGGAATACCTTCGAGCAGAAAATAGCAGTTTGACGGTCGTAGTATTTTTCAATTAAATAAATGATCAAATTGAGGAAAGAATAAGCTCCGCCGTTGGTATAAATACCGAACTCGTCTGTGATCAATTGATCGGTCTGTAGATTCACTTTCGGAAACAGGTTCCTGAAATCTGCTGTGGCGCTCCAATGTGTAGAGCAACTTTTTCCGTCCAATAAGCCCGAAGAGGCCAAAAGAAATGCGCCTGTGCAAATACTCGCCACTTCAGCACCTTCCTTGTATTGGTTTTCTATCCATGTGACCAGTTCTTTATTTCCTGCCAATGCTGATCCGTAATTGTGATTCAGCGATGGAATAATGATCAGATCGGTTTTCAAAATTGTGGAAATGGTAGTGTGCGGATTTACCGTGAACAAACCTCCATAAAAATCCACGTGATCAGAAAGTCCTGCAAGTTGAATAGTAAAAACGGCTTCGTTTCCTCTTTCTTTCCAAAAAGCATTCGCTCGTGAAAAAAGTTTGTAGGTGCCTGCAATGCTGCTTAGGTTGTTTTCACCTTCCGGAACTAAGATCGTTAAATGCTTCATGAACTTTTTCGCAAAGGTATTAAATAGGTCTGTCCGAATCAACCCCTTAGATTGTCTTTTTCGCACCTTTTTTGTCTCTCATTAAGACCATAGATTTGCAGTAAACAATACAATACAAAAAAGTAAAATTATAATGGAGACAACACAAACAACTGAAACGACACAGACAATGGTTAAAATTATTCTCGACAGATGGGATGCTTCCGTAAAAAATCTGGACACATTGCTTGATTCAATTTCTGACGAACAATTACTAAATGAAACCTCACCGGGCCGGAACAGGGGAATATATATCCTGGGTCACCTGATTGCTGTGCACGATCACATGCTTCCGCTTTTAAATTTCGGAGAGAAAGCATATCCTCATTTGCCAGGATTTTTCATTGATGCTCCGGATAAAACAATCAATGGCATTCCGTCGGCAAAGGAACTACGGTCATTGTGGAATGAACAGAAAACGGTTTTAAAACAAAAAATGGCAGGTTTAAAACCTGAAGAATGGTTTGAAAAACACACTTCTGTTTCCGAAGATGATTTTGCAAAATAACCGCATCGAAATAAGTTGAACATTATTTTAACCCGTACAACTCATTTGGCATACCACACCGGACAATTGGTTTACTTAAATAAAAACAGATGACAGCAAGAGATTTTACATTTACACTGGAAACTAAGAACAGTCCGGAGCAGGTTTTCTGGGCGATTAGAGATGTTCGTTCCTGGTGGTCAGGACTTTATTCCGAAGAATTTAGTGGCGAAACGGAAAACCTCCATGATGAATTCAGTTTCAGAGCAGGAGAAGGTGCGCACTATTCCAGGCAAAGATTAGTAGAAGTTATCCCGAATAAAAAAGTAGTCTGGTTGATAACTGAAGGTGAATTGAGTTTTATTGAGAAAACAGACGAATGGGTTGGAACCAGGGTGATTTTTGAAATTTCGGAAAAGAACGGCAAGACTCAGCTGGTATTCACGCATGAAGGATTGACACCCGAAGTGGAATGCTACGATTCCTGTGCTCCTGCATGGTCTATGTATTTGAAAGATAAATTATTGCCTTTAATTAGTTAAAGTTTTGAATTCACGAAAAAGTGGAGTGAATAATTTAAAAACAATAAAAAATGGAGGATAAAAGTTTTACGGCTGACATTTTAGTGGACCAAAGTCCGGCTGTTGCATTCCGGGCAATTCTTAATTTCCGGGGCTGGTGGTCGGAAGAAATTGAAGGAAATACGGACAAGTTGAATGAAGAGTTTTTCTATCATTACAAGGATATTCATCTGTGTAAACTGAAGTTGATAGAGTTGGGTCCCGACGAGAAAATCGCTTACCTGGTAACTGCAAATGAATTCAACTTTGTAGAAGACAAAAGTGAATGGGTAAATACCAAACTGATTTTTGAGATCACAAACGAAGAAGGTAAAACCAGGGTCAGGTTCACTCACGAAGGTTTAGTTCCCGAATATGAATGCTATAAAGTATGTAACGATGCTTGGAGTGGTTATATCAAAAACAGTTTGTATAAATTGATTACCACCGGAAAAGGTGAACCGAATCCCAAAGACAAGGACGGATTCAATGCGGAATTGGCAGAAAAGTGGAACCTCTCTTGAATAACTGATATGAGTATTTGATAAGAGAAATTTCCTTGTGATGTGAGTGGAGGGAAA
>CAMPIU010000156.1 GCA_946886545.1 uncultured Flavobacteriales bacterium
TTTAGGGTTTTATTGGAGGTAAAAAAATAAAATTTTGATTGATTTGATCAGAATAGGATTTTGTTGGGTTTCCGGAAAGTGAATAGTCTTTGTTATTGGTTGAAAATCCTGTACCAACAAGACCGTTCATTGAAATGACAGGCAAGTTTTTGGAACGATCAGATTTCAACTGACTTTGCAATAATTCCAATTCTGTTTCGAGTGCTTCTACTTTGAATTTTTCCGAAAACCGGGGCCTTTCTTTAATTTCAGAAATTGAGGCCGGATTAAATACATAATTTGTTCTCAAAGGCGAACCTATTCCAAAATTTAATTCAATGGTTTTCAATTTCGATTCATTGGCGAGATCCAATAATTGATTTTGTTCTACCAAAACTGAATTATGACTTTTTAGTGTGTCAATTGCATTTATTCGTCCTTCACTGATCAACGATCTTTGAATTGTTTGGATCTGTTTGAATTTTTCTATCCGCGATTCGGTTAATTGAATTTGCACTGAAAGTTTACATAAGTCAATATATATTTCAATGACTTGAATTCTCAGGCTGTTTAATTTTTCATTTAAACCAATATCATTCAACCGAATACTTGCATCTAAGCTATTTCGCTTATAGAAATAGGAAAAACCACTGAACAATTGCACACTTGAATTCAGTCCAAAGGATTGAGAGTTCACTGTGCTTGTAGCAAAGGTATTCGTAAACGGATCCAATCTTCGTCCAAAAGAGGTATTGACACCGCTACCAGCACTCAAATCAGGAAGCAGGATCCACCAATGGAATTTCCGATCGATCATAGAACGGTTCAGCAAACCCGATTCTGCAGCAGTTTGAAGCGAGTTGTTTTCTACCTTATCCAAACAGGCTTGCAGCGTAAGTATTTCCTGGCCTGAAGCAAACTGTATAAAACATCCAAATAGTATCGTTAATACCGAATAATTCATTTGATCAGTGCTGTAAATTGTTCAAAAAACCGCATCAACAGACGTTTGTCTTTCGTAATGACAGTTACTTTTCCTTTTAGCTGTGCTTTAGGTGGAATTTGGTGGTCGTAAGTCGTTTTCAATTGATGCGGAAGCTCAATGCGCAACTCATATTTCCCTTCTTTGTCCATTTGAGTAATCGTGCTCACCCTTCCCTCCAGCATTCCAAACTCGGTTTTCGGATAATCCGTCAATTCAATAAATGTTCTTTGTCCTTTTTTGAGTTTCCCCGACCCTGTGCTCACAACCGACCCAACAGCTTGATAACCATTCCCGTTGGGAACAATAATCATGGAAGCTTCTTCCGCTTTGTAGTACCTGTGCACCTGCAGTATCTTGTTAAAAATCACCTTGCCTGAACAAGGAGCTGTCCAGGCAGCATCTTTTTTCCAGTTCTGAAATGCACTGATCAACCCGGTAAGTACCAGCCGAATTTCAGCTGACCGTCGAAGCCTTTCCATGCGGGCATCGTGTTCCAGTCGCAAGACTTCTTTTCGTAAACTGTTCAAAGTGATCAGATTCTGAATGGCTTGTTCTTTTTGTCCTTCTAGGGCCTGCATTGCTTGGTTCCCGGAATGCTTCTCCTGGGTAAGGGATTGCCTGGAAATTGCATGTTGCGCTGCCAGGCGCTCACCACCGGCCAATTGTTCCTCCATCAAAGCACATTCGATTTCCGAAAGCTTGATCTTCCTGCCTGAAATGACCTGAAGCTGTTCCCGAAAAGCAATTTCCCTGCGAATCAATCTCCTTTCTTCTTCTTCCAGGTTCGAAGCATATTCCGAATTCCATTCTTTGATCTTTGAGAGCAGGTTTGTCCATTGTTCCCGAAAACTTCCCAGTTGTAGCTGCTGATCAAAGACCGGTATTTCAGAGGGAAATTCACCACCCAAGACCTCCAATTCTTTCAAATAAGCCATTGCTTTTGCAAAGTCTTGCGAATTGACCCTGAAGTCAAACTGAGCAAGCAGTTCCCCGGCTTCAACTTTCTGGTTTTCGACGACATTCAAAGCCTTCAGCTGCACATAATTTTGGTTCGAAAGTTCGATCGGTGCTTTGGATGTTGTTACAATTACTTCACCGGATATTTCGTCCGGGTAACGGATAAACCACGCCAAACTTATAATGAGCAACAAGGCCAGCAGCAGCATACCGCCTCCGGAATTAACAATCCATTTCGGCGGGGTTGTGAGCAGTTCTTTCATCTGCTCACTTCTTAACTCCATGAATTCCTGGGCTTCCTTTTTCATTGATTCCAATTTTATCCCGCCACTTTTTCCAATTCCAATTGACTTTGCACAAGCGAATAATAAGATCCTTTGATTGCCAGCAGTTCGTGATGTGTACCTTTTTCGACCAACCTGCCCTTATCCAATACCACAATTTGGTCCGCATTTTTTACGGTACTTAACCGGTGCGCTATGACAACTGCTGTTCTACCGCCAAAAAATCCGTTCAGGTTGTCCATGATAATCCGTTCGTTTTTGGAATCAAGTGAACTCGTTGCTTCATCAAAGAACAGAAAACCTGGATTTTTATAAACAGCCCTTGCAATCAGGATCCGTTGTTTTTGTCCACCGCTGATTCCTATTCCTTCATTCCCGATCTTCGTATGGTAGCTCAACGGAAGTGTCTCGATAAATTCCCGGATATTTGCTGTTTCGGCAGCTTTTCTCAATTTTCGCTGGTCAATAAATTCTTCTCCAAGAGCAATATTGGCCGCTATGGTATCATTAAAAATGTATCCGTCCTGCATAACAGAACCGCAATTTGCCCTCCAAACCTGCTGCGTAAAGCTTTCCAGATCCATTGAGCCTATGCTTATTTTTCCGGCAGTTGGTTCATAAAACCGCAAAAGCAGTTTCATCAATGTCGTTTTACCACTTCCGCTTGCACCTACAATTGCAGTCAAACCACCCGATTTAATCGTCAGGTTAATATTTTCCAACACATCTTTTTCGGTTCCTTTGTATCGAAAACTGACTCCTTCCAGAACCAGATCTTTCTTTTCAGGAAGTTCATTGAACCTAAATGAATCTTCCGGCTCTTCGTCTTCCTTGTTGTGAATTTCATTCAGGCGTTCAAGGGAAATTTTAGCATCCTGTACCGAATAAATGAATCCTAAAAACTGGGAAATCGGAGCATTCAACTGCCCGATGATATAAGAAATCGACAACATCATACCCAGCGTCAGCTTGCCGTCTATAACTAATTTTGCGGTATAGAAACTTACAAGGATATTCTTTAGCTCATTGATGAATGTTGCGCCGTTGCTTTGGAACTGTTCCAGGCGGAGGCTTTTGATACTTAGTTTGAACAGCTTCACCTGTATCCGCTCCCAATCCCAGCGTTTTTGTCTTTCCGCATTGTGCAATTTGATTTCCTGTATTCCATGGATTAATTCTACTATTTTTGAGCGATCTTCTCCACCCCGTGAAAACCGTTCATGATCCAAATCCTTTCTCCTTTTGAGAAAAAGCTGAACCCACAGAAAATAAACAACGCTTCCTCCCAGGAAAATGAAGAAAACAGGCAGACTATAAACAATCAATACAATGCTGAAAACCAAAAAATTGAAAAAGGAGAACAATACATTTAATGTCTGATTCGTAAGCAGGACTTCTATCCGGGAATGATCATCGATCCGCAGCATCAAATCACCCATCTTTTTAATATCGAAGAATGAAATCGGCAGTTTCATTAATTTGACCAGAAAGTCCGATACGAGTGAAATATTGATCCGTGCACTCAAATGCAGCAAAATCCAGCTCCTGACAATATCTACACTCATCCTGCCCAGGAAAACAAACAACTGTCCGAAAAGGATTAAATACAGGAAATGATAGTCTTTGTTTTGTATCCCGATGTCCACTACACTTTGTGTTAGGAAGGGAACGATCAATTGCAAGATACTGGATGCCAGCAACCCGAGACTAAGCTGGATCAAAAACCTGCGGTACTTTTTTAGGTATTGGAATAAAAACCAGAAACCATTTTTCCTGATCTCCTCACTTTCCTTTTTCGTAAATGAAGGAGTTGTCTCAAGCAGTAAACAAATTCCCTCTTCGGTATTTTCAGCCGCATGCGCTCCAATCCAGTTCTCCAGGAATTCGCTTTTGGAATAAATCCGCTTTCCTTTTGCCGGATCAGCAACATAAAACCGATTTCCCTTGATCATGTACAAAACAACATAATGACGTTCGTTCCAAAAACAGATGCAGGGTAAGGGAGCGTTTTGCTTGAGGCTCTGCAAATTGATTTTCACGGCCAGGGTACGAAACCCGATTCTTTCCGCTGCGTTGCTGAGTGTCTGCAGACTACTTCCCAAGCGTGTCGTTTCAGAAAAGCTACGCAGTTTCTCCAGGCTTATGGAACGACCGTAATATTTTGCGATCATACGAAGGCAAGTCGGACCACAATCCATAGAATCTGGCTGCATGTATACCGGGAAAAGTCTCACTAATGTTCTGTTTTAATAAAAACAACATCCACACGCATGTTCCTGCTCTTATTCACTTCATTTGATTCAGGGAAAAGTTTTGCCCCGTTGGAATATCCTTTACAACTGACCCTGTCTGCCGGAATACCTTGATCCACCAAGTAACTCTTTACCTTTTCCGCACGGTCCATAGAAAGTTTCATATCCGGTTCACAACAGACATGTCCGTTTAGTTTAATGCGGATCGCAGCATCACTCTTCATGAGCATTTCAAGTATTCTTAAGTTTTCCATGGAACCATTCACAATATTGCTGGTCCCGGAATGAAAATTAATTCTCAGGTTCATCGGAACGTTGTACTTAATGGTTGGCTTTACGCTGTATACAAACACATCCACTCTGCGAAAGGTTTCTTCCTGGTTTAAGCGCTTTTGCCGTTCTTCATTTTTGTTAAGCGTATCAATCACAAATGCTTTTATGTTTGACGACTCAATGAGCTTTAAGACCGAAGCCATTCTTTTTGAAGCCAGGTTCTTATTGAAGGAAGCTGTTCCGACTGTATCCGTATAAGCAATGACTTTTATTTTCCCGTAAGTCAGTTTTAAGTTATTGATCCCGGTTAAAAACGCAGCTGGGTTCTTCGCCGTCGAACTGCCTACATCAAATGAAATGGAAAGGGAATCAGCCAGCTTCACTTCGGCAAAATCCTGTGCCTGTAATCCGGAATAGGAAAACAGCGCGAACATCAGTGTGAGCAGGTATGATTTCATCCCCATATTTTTGTGTTTATTTCATTAATCCGCTCTTTCGGAATGTAAATCCTGTCGTTTTCGATGAGTATACCGCAGTCTTCTTCCGACAAATAGTTTTCGTCACCTTTCCAAAGGCTGATAAAAGGATTGTAGCCACATTTTGACGGCTTGCCATTCTCAGTATTATCAACTGTAAAAGCCCTGCAATCGGTACAAATGGTCCGGAACTCACAAACAGAACAAATACTGATTTTATCTTTTGTCAATTTCCACTTTTTTTGAAGCACATTTTCCTGAAGCACTTCTGCAAATGTTTTATCGTCTACATGACCAAAAGTTTCGCGCATTGAAGGACAATTTCCAATCAATCCATTCCTGTCAACACTTATCTTGTGGGCCAAACAACTGTTGTAATTCTGGCTGCGCACATATGACTGGGTATTCAGTCTGAAATAGTCTTTCGAAATATTTCCGCAATGTTCCCGCGAAACGGCTTCCTGCCGCGTAAATACCACCCTGTAAAAATTCACATCCAATTCAAACCCTTCCGAAGTGTTGTAAACCAGGATCGTACTTAAGCGAAAAAAGTGCTCATCCAGAGACGAATCCAAAAAGGCTTTCAGATCTTTATGAAACGGAACCAGCAGTTGAATGGACTCTATCGTTGTTTCATTGCTATATACCTGTAAAATCCGCAGATTCTTCAATACCGAATAGAAATCCAAAAATCTTATTTCGAGGAATTGAACCCCGAGTTCATCTAATTGACTCAGAACGGAAGGAATGCTCCACGAAGAATTTTCGTCCAATTCCAATATTGCGTTATTGATGTTTGATGCCGGGTAATAATTTGTTGGAAGCGCTGTCAAACATGCTCCGATCTCTTCGTCAATCAATAAACCCAATTCGTTTTCAATGATGAATTTTTCATATTCTTCCACCACCGAAATGTCCTGCTCCAGGTAATCGACCAGATCATTCGGCACCAAATGCGATTTTGCTCTTTGCAGATCTACCAGCAAAGAGCGATTGTATCCTTTCACCGGAATTACATTCGGATACAATTTCAATACTTGTCCGTTTCTAGCTGCATTCATATCTTTTGGGAATAATCAATGATTAATGAAATGGGTGACACCGGTTCGTACAGACATTCAAGGCAGTCCATTTTAAATCTTTGAATGGTAATCCTGGTTCGTTCTTCTCTTTTCTTCATTTTCTGATCAAGATCCCCACCCGGGAAAATCTTCGACAAAATAGCATCAGCTGTTTCAATTCCTTCCATGGTTCATCCGTTCATCAAAAATTTTGCAACCTCGTAATCCACATTCGAGTTTGTTGTCTGGGAAACCGCTCCGTATTGACCATTCGGATTGACCTCCAGAAACACGTATCTTTTATCCTTTGTAACCACTATATCCAGCGATCCGAAATTCAAATCCAATTTCGTCATAAGTTGCCCGACTTGCTTTTCAATTGCTTTCGGCAAGGTGTAATTACACATTCTCATACCTGAATCGTATCCCAAACGATAATCCAATGCTGCAACCTCGCGGCTCTGAGAAAAAATGGCTTCCGAATAAATCTTTCCGTCCAGATAAATGCTCCGGATCTCAAACAGCTTATCGAGCTTTTCCTGGAAAATACTCAGGTCAAAAAACTCGGGCAGTGATTCCAGTTCGGGTCTGCCTACCGGAACCGTGTATCCCATCCGGTAACTATCCATTTCTCCCGATTCATTATAGTTGATACATTCAAAAGGAAATGCGAGTGATTTTGTAATAACTTCTTCCTTACAGTCCTTCCAAAATTCCAACAATCGGAGTTTCGATCTTGTAACAAGTGTTTTAGGGATTTCAATATTCAGTGAGGTACACAGCTCCAAAAACTCAATTTTATTG
>CAMPIU010000157.1 GCA_946886545.1 uncultured Flavobacteriales bacterium
CTGTTCATCGTGCACGTGAAAATGATGTGGAAATTTTTGATCCTGCGAGTAACTACACGATAGTGCTCTATTCGGATGTTAAGTGTCAACAAAATAAGCATTAAATCATGAGAACTTTATTTATTCTTTTGATGCTGACACCTGGTATGTTGTCAGCTCAAACGTACACACATCCAACTATAGGTATTTCAAATACTTATGCCGGTGCATGTATGGTGAACACTTGTTCCGGAACGTATTATGACAATGGTGGTGCTGGAGGGAATTATGGTGCGAATATCAATGCCATTTATCGTACGTTTTGTCCAAGTACTGCAGGAATGTGTATGAGAGCAACTTTCACTTCTTTCAGTATGAATGACACCTATTTCTTGTGTTCCGGACCGAACAGTTGTTGTGATTATTTGCAGATTTTGAATGGACCGGCACAAAATTCACCCGCGTTATATAATAATTGCACCACTTCACCCGGAACAATTACTTCTACTTCGTCAAGTGGTTGTTTGACATTTCGTCATACAACAGATGGTAGCGTCCAGTTGGGTGGATGGGCAGCAACGCTTTCATGTGTTGCATGTGCGGGTGGACCAACAGGAACATCGAACCAGGATTGTGTGAATGCCATTCAGATTTGTACAGATTCGCCATTCTCTTCAACAGTGTCGGGTCCGGGATTGGCATCAGAGTCTTGTGTAGGGTGCACTGGAGCAGGCGGGGAAGTATATTCCAGCTGGTATAAATTTCAGGTTGCAAGTACCGGGACACTTGGATTGATAATAGATCCGACGAATAATGCAGACGACTATGATTTTGCACTTTATGGTCCGGGAGCTGCTTGTGGAGCTTTGGGAAGCCCGATTCGTTGTTCATACGCTGCAAACTCCGGTAATACAGGGCTTGGAAATAGTGCTGTTGATGCATCTGAGGATGTGACTGGAGATGCATGGGTTAGTACATTATCGGTTACAGCCGGAGAAGTCTATTATCTTATGGTGAATCAGTGGTCACCGACGGCTGCCGGATTTACCTTGGATTGGAACTTAACAGGTGGGGCTTCATTGAACTGTACACCATTATCGGTAGAATTGAAGGATTTCTTTTGCAAACAAGATGAACGCTCAATGGCTGTTGCCTGGACAACTCTTACAGAGAAAAATAGCGATTATTTTATCCTGGAGAAAAGCGAGGATGGATCTAACTTTTTTCAATTAATCCAAACGAAAGCACAAGGAGAAAGCTCTTCACCTACGGATTATTTTTTCTTTGATAACCAACCAAAGGTTGGCGTGAACTATTATCGTTTAACCGAAGTGGATCTCAATGGTGAAAAAACAACTTTTGATATGACAGCTTGCAATTTTAGCCTGGACGCGTTGAGAATTAGGACTATGCGTGTTTTTAATCAAAGTGGGAGTTTGATCAAAGAGGTAAACGGTGAAGACCTGGATGTCAAGACAACATTTACGAATATGATTCTGCCGGACGGAGTGTACATTTTGGAAACTGTTGGTATCGATGGGAGTATGGAACGTATTAAACTGGTTCAGTTAATGCATTAAAGAATTAAAAAAATAAAAGAGGGATGGTTACTTTCCCTCTTTTTTGCGGATTGCTCTCTGTAAAAAAAAGCTTGTTTCAAACGAACTTTTTTCTTAGCTTAAATAAGAAAGTAGTTTTTGTATGAATCAACAAGCTTATTTTCATTTGACGACCAACCTGCACGATAGCCGCACTTCCAGTAGGATGGTAATCTATAGAGCCCGGGAAAGACGTTTTCACGGAACACTTCCTTATCCGGATGTTTACTATATGAGTATGGAGGAAGAAACACTTATTGCAAAAGAAGTTTTTTGGTTGTCGAAGGAATTGTATTTCGAAGTCATTGCATTAAACCTTTGCAGGGATCATATGCATTTGTTGATTTATTGTGAACGGGATGAGGTTCCGAAGATAATGCATCGGGTAAAAGGTCGGTCTGCCCGTGCTTGTAACGCGTATCGCGCGGCCAAGACCAAGGGGATTAATCCCCTTGAAGCCCTTGACGCGACGAACGGAAGATACGAACCGAGAACTTTAAAGGATAAATCGATCCCTTTTTGGACCCAGAAGTATCATTGCAAAGTGATTTGTAATCCGGATCAATTACTAAACACCATTGCATATATTCGAAATAACCGGAAGAAGCATGGTTTACCTACCAACCCTGCGCTACAAAATTTAATAGATAAAAACCAATTAGCTGCTTCTCCGAATGTGATTATAAACCTGATATAATTCGCTGTTCTTTTGCTGTAAATAGTCGAAATAACGATCAAAGTGGGTTTTCAAAATCTGTTCAATATCCCGAATCAGATTTTCCAAACGCGGATTTATTGATGAACCATCCTTTTCCGATAGTAAATCCAGTTGCGCCACTTTTAGCGCAAATCGTGAAAAAGGACCTCGAAATTCTTTCACATTTGTCCAAATAGAATGATTTTTTACGCAAACAGCTTCGATAGCTTTGTAAGTTTCCAATTGATTGATCGTTGTGCGGTCCATGAGTGATAAGTTTTGTGTTGTTTCTTATTCAATTAACGCAACAAAAAGGGGATAGTTGTAATTTAAATCCTTAAAAAATCTTAACTGTACCTTTCATGGATTGAACAGTCATTTTGAGCTGATGAGAATTAAAGAACCTCAAAAGTTTCCGTTAAAACAACACCGGTTTCATCTACTGCGGTTACCTGATGTTTACCTTTTTCAGGTTGTACACTAATTTGATGGATGTCTGAAGTTGTTCCTATAAACTCTTCATCAATATGCCAGTAAAGAATACTGTTTTGTCGTGTGTGTGCTATCTCGAAAATGACTTTACCTCTTAGACCATTCATTTCACGCGGGATGTAAATTTTGGTTTGCCGCTTCGGATAGATAAAGCTCATAATGTTTTCGGGTTTATTCGAAGTACATGCCGGATCGAAGGGAGGAACGGTATGATACCCCGGATTTTGTTGAACATAGTATTTTTCCATGCTTGGAGGAAGAATAAACCAGGATTTATGTTTCATATTGCTGCTTTCACAATCTGCATTCACGCGGAAGGTTTCTTTTTGGTTTAAATGAATTAATTGGTGGTAACTGCAGTTTTTACTGATTAAGCAAGTACTGGGTATGTATTCAAAATGTGTGTTCTCACAATGACGATTTGAGATCTGGCCGCTTTCATTACAAATCTCCGTTCGCGTTAATTCCTTTAAGGGTTTTTCAAACCATTTTTGAGGAGACTCCAGATTCCTGAAAATTGAAAACAGTAATGGTGCTGCTGCTTTTACACCGGTTAAACCTGGTCTTCCTTCTCCATCAGCGTTTCCAATCCAAACTGAAACGACATATTTGGGAGTGACTCCAACAGCCCACGCATCTCTAAATCCAAAACTGGTTCCCGTTTTCCAGGAAATTTTCTGGGAGGATTCAAATGCACGCCAATTATTCTCCTCATCGGGTCTGTTTACATCAATTAATGCATCAAAAGTGGAATAAATACAGGCTTTATTTAAGTTTAGTTTTGGAGCATTTTCAGGGCGTCCGGTATAATGAATTTTTGTCGGATTTGAATTTTGAAGGTGTTGAGCCATGGAATTGTAACACGCATTGATTTCCCAGACAGATGCTTCTGCTCCGCCAAGAATCAATGATAAACCATAATGACCGGAATGTTTATTCATGTTCCGGAAGCCAAACTGTTTCAGATCATTGTGGAATTTCGCCTGACCGTATTCGCGCAAAAGGAAAACCATCGGAATGTTTAAACTTTTTGATAAAGCTTTATTGGCAGGTAAAGCTCCGGAAAACTGACGGTTGAAATTATTCGGTGCGAAGGTTCCAAAGCGCGAAGGGAAATCACAGAGCAATTGTTTTGGAGTAATTAAACCTGATTCCATTGATTTTGCATAAAGTAAGGGTTTCAGAATACTTCCAGTACTTCTCGGCGATTGAATACAATCCACATCAACGGCATGATCGTCATCCGTATGATTTAAATTCCCTTTGTAAGCGATAACTTCACCTGTTTCAACAGATGTAATCAAAACGGCAGCATTAAAAACCCCGTATTCGTTCATACGAAGAGCATATTGTTCGGTTTCATTGTTGACCATAGTCTGAATTTCTTCATCTATTGTTGATTGAATCAATTGCTCCTTTTGTCCGCGAATGATACAGCGTTGCAATAAGTGCGGAGCTTCCTGTGGGAGAGGAAGTGGTTTGTCCGGAAGCGGTTCCTCAAGAGCTAAGTAATAATTCAACTTGTCGATCTCTCCTTGTTCATAAAGCATTTTCAGTAAACGATTCCGTTTCTTAAGTAAACTTCGGTGATTTTTTCCGGGATAAATAAGTCCGGGAGCATTTGGAAGAACGGCCAATGTAGCACTTTCTGCCCAACTTAAATTTTCCGGCCCCCTTCCAAAATACCGCCAGGAAGCCGCATCAATTCCAACCACGTTATTTCCAAACGGAGCATTGGCAGTGTAAAGATTCAAAATTTCTTCCTTCGAATAACTGAATTCCAGCCGCGTTGCGAGAATGATTTCGTATAGTTTCTCGGAATAAGTCCTGGAAGGATTTTTTCGCATCAGACGGATCACTTGCTGAGTAATGGTACTGCCGCCGCTAACAATTTTTCCGCGGGTAATATTTTGATAGAAAGCACGACAGATTCCTTTTATACTGGCTCCCGGATGGTAATAGAAATTTTTGTCCTCAAAAGTAATTAAGCAAGTTGCTACTTTATGAGGTGTTTGATTACTTGGAGGGAAACGCCACTGTCCGTCCTTTGCAATGTGTGCTCCCAATAATTTTCCGTTTTTACTAACTAAAACTGTGGAGTAAGGATCTGTGAACAGGGTAGAAGGTAAAGCCTGAACATACCAAATCAGGAAAGAATAGAACAAAATGCGTTTGATGAATCGTTTTTTCCAACGGTACTGTTCCTTCCACCAAAATAGTCTTTCCCTCATCGTTTTTTTACTGAAAGTAATGGCTTGAAAGCGATATGAAAACGACTCTTTATTATTCGCATCCTTTGAGATGAAAAGTGTGTGTTCTTTTTGATTATTTATTCGGTGAATGTTTACAGACTTTTGCTAATTTCAACAAAGTAAGATCTCTTAGAATTCATGCCAAAAAACTCGTGTTTACTTTTCTTCTTTATATTGATCTCGATCAGCCATGGGTTTACGCAGTTAGCCAGTTTTCGGAATTTTTCGGTGGAAAACGGTTTGGGGCAATCTCAGGTTTACAGTGTCATCCAGGATCATAAAGGATATTTATGGTTCGGGACAAGAGGTGGTGGTTTGTCGCGGTTTGATGGGCAGAACTTTGAATCATTTACCGACAGACAGGGCTTGGTAAATAATTACATTTATTCGTTAAAGGAAGACCGGAATCATATTTTATGGATCGGAACAAATGATGGGCTTTCATCATACAATGGAAAGAAGATCTTAACGTATAAGCATCCGAAGTATGGAAATCATTTTGCTGTATTCAGCCTGGCATTGGATTCCAAAGAAAAATTATGGCTTGCAACCAATCACGGAGTTTTTACTGTAAAGGGAGATTCTCTTGTTTCAATGAATAGTATCCTTGGAATTGACGATGCTACAATCAACGCTATTTTTGTCGATTCAAAAGGGATTATTTGGATGGGCACCGGAACCGGACTTCTGTCATCGGAGCAGGAAGGGCGTAAACGTGTTTTGATCAACCACGGTAAGAGATCACGGGTAATGCGAAATGCGATTACTTGTTTGAAAGAAGATCAAAACGGAAAAATCTGGATTGGAACTTATGGAGACGGTGCTTATGTTTATGATCGGAAGAACTACTACCGTGTAGATTTGAATCATGAGTTGTATAAGCAAACAGTATTCGATCTATTTTTCGATGAAGCCAACGTATGTTGGATTGCCACACTGAATGCCGGCTTAATCCAATACGATCAAAAGAAAATAGAATTCAAGAATTATACGCAGAAAAATGGGTAGGGAAATAATAAAGTCCGGGCCAGTATTAAAGACAATTGGGGTGATTTATGGATCGGAACTTCCGGAGGCGGAGTTTCACAGTTTGCAGGGAAATTATTTTCTCATTACTCGGTTTCAGCCGGTTTGGGAGGGAATTTTATTTACTCCATTTACCGGGATCGAAACAATAAATTGTGGTTCGGAACATCTCAAAACGGAGTGAGTGTATATGAGAGTGGGACTTTTAGTCAGTTAAATGTTCAAAATGGATTTGAAGCCATTAAAGTAAAAGCGATTATTGAAGACAACGATGGTTTGATGTACTTCGGAACGGAAGGACAGGGAATCGGGATGCTTACGGCAGGTGGATTTTCCTGGTTGGATGAAACGCGGAAGTATTATGTCCGGCAAATGTCGAAAGACAAGCAGGGCAGAATTTGGGTAGCAACTTCCGGCTCCGGTTTACTCCGGATTTCTGATCAGGGAAAGCAAGTTGAAGCGGTTACTTTAGATGAAGGTCTGCTGCATCTGCGTTTGACCTGTGTTTTTGTAGATTCAAGAGGATTAGTATGGTATGGGGCGGAATCTGCCGGCTTGGCTTGTTATAATCCAGAAACCGGAAAAACGAAGATTTTAAATAAAGATTCCGGTTTAAGTGCAGATGCCGTTCGGACAATCATTGAAGATTCAAAAGGAAGAATTTGGGTCGGAACTGCAGGTGCCGGAATTAATTGTGTTGAATATGGTCCCAAACTGAAAGTAATTAAGAAGATCAGCATCGAATCCGGAATGCATTCTTCCAATGTGTATTTAATGGTTTTTGATGCCAATCAGAATCTGATAGTCGGTTCCGAATCCGGACTGGATATTTTGGATCTGAACGAAACAACTCAGATTAAGAGTATTAAACATTATGGCAAAAGTGATGGTTTTTTAGGAGTGGAAACTTGTCAAAATAGTGTGTGGAAAGATCCGGACGGAAAGATCTGGTTTGGGACAATCAACGGAGCAAGTTGTTACAATTTATCAAATTTGCAGGTGAATCGAACCGCACCGATTCTTAGT
>CAMPIU010000158.1 GCA_946886545.1 uncultured Flavobacteriales bacterium
TTGTTCTCTGGTTCGTTAAAACGCGAATTCGATTATCCTAACAGTAAATAGGTGCCAACTTTTCAGGTTCGTTAAAACTCGAATTCTAGAACTTGAAATCATGAAATCAATCAATAACTAATTCAAAACTTTCAAAGAATAGGGGTGAGTTATTAACAAGGAACGATCTTGTTTTTATTCATCCCTTTCTTTTGATCATCTTTTTTATTGTCTCCGATTCGGACAATTGGTCGAACCAAAGACAGGAAGGGGGTGATTTTGTTATGTGAGTTTCGATCTTGAATCAACATAAAACTCCTGAATAATTCTGATGATAACCATGCCGCTTAAAACCAATAATAGCGATCGGATCCCAAAACCTAAAACAAGTGTCGATCCTAAGATATTAGTGGTGGATAGGGCAATCACCTTAAAGAAAAAATTATCCTGGTAAAATTTTAACCTTTCTTTGTGATTTTTTATTCGAACCGCTTGTATGCTATAAATTATAAGGATTGTAGTAAAAGAGTAAATTGTTTCCTTACTCAACAAGAGATTTTTCGTTAAAAAGTTCTGCTCATCACTTATAATTCCTGACATCCATCCAATAATGAAATATTGAAAAATAATAAGTGGAATTGTTCCAATAATAATATTCATAAGTGGTTGCGAATTTCTATAGTGAGCTGGATTTCTATTTTCATCTAAAACTCGTGAAATGCAATAAAAAGTTATAAGAACAATTACTTCAATAAGATATGAAATGAAAATTCCAAAAGGTTTCCAGTTAAAGAAATAGCAAGCAACTAGCATATAGAGATAAGAGAGGATTATTCCTGTTTTTTGAAAGGCTGATTTGTTCTTAGTCATTCGTTTTATATTCCGTTAGTTTATAGCTTGGTGCGAAAGAGCAGCGGAAGTTCCCAAAAATAATTTAAAAGATGCGATTAGTTTTCAACATTATTGCATATTCCGCGATTTGATTTGGTAACTTTATTGTCCCAAAAAAGAACTCACAATGTATTTGATTTTCGATACCGAAACAACCGGTTTACCTCGTGATTGGAATGCTCCTCTGACCGATTTAGATAATTGGCCCAGAGCGATCCAGATTGCCTGGCAATTACATGATGAGTTGGGGAATTTGGTTGAAGCGAAAGATTTCTTAATTCGCCCGGATGGTTTTGATATTCCTTATGATGCAGAACGGATTCACGGAATTTCTACCGAACTGGCGATGGAACGGGGTGAAGCATTGGAAGATGTTATCGCAGAATTCAATGAGGCTTTACGAAAATCACACTTTGTAGTCGGACAAAATATCGGTTTCGATCTTAATATCATGGGAGCTGAGTTCTTGCGGACTCAAGTTGCTACCAATATGCATGATCTTCCGGTTTTGGATACTTGTACGGAGGTAACGGCTGAGTTGTGTAAAATTCCCGGAGGTCGTGGTGGTAAATTCAAATTGCCGACACTAACCGAGCTACACAGTTATTTGTTCAATGTTCCTTTTGGAGAAGCCCATAACGCAACTGCCGATGTGGAAGCAACCACTCGCTGTTTCTTTGAGTTGATTCGAAGAGAGGTTTTTACAAAAGAAGAACTGAAGGTTGAATTAGAGTACTTCGATCGATTCAAAATAGTGAATCCCGATTACATTCAGCCCATTGGACTTACTCACCTGAATTTAAAGGAGGAAAGTGCCAAGCTCAAAAAACAAACAAGTGATGATTCTGTTTCGATCGATGTTTCAGAAGCTAGGGAGCGCTTAAAAGATGTTCCTTTTGTTCACTTGCACAATCATACCCAGTTTACCATTCTTCAATCCACCATGGATGTGAAAAGCTTGGTAAAACAGGCCATTAAGCACAATATGCCAGCTGTCGCACTGACAGATATCGGAAATATGATGGCTGCTTTTCATTTTGAGAAAGCAATCGCCGGAATCAATAAAGAAATTGAAGCTGAAAGACAGGAAGCGGAAGAAAACGGACAAACATATAACAGGCAACCGCTTTTACCGGTTATCGGGTGTGAAATGTATGTTTGCCGGGATCGTTTGGATAAAAGCGTAAAAGACAATGGATCACTGGTCGTTTTTATCGCGAAAAACAAGAACGGCTACCACAACCTCATCAAGCTGGCTTCGATGGCGCACACGGAAGGAATGTATTATGTTCCGAGAATTGACAAAGCGGCAATAGAACAATATCATGAAGACCTGATTGTACTTACTGGAGGTTTAAACGGAGAAATTCCAAGCTTGCTCCTGAATGTGGGTGAAAAGCAGGCCGAAGATGCATTGATTTGGTGGAAGAATCTCTTTAAAGATGATTTATACGTGGAAATCATGCGCCACGGGCAGGAAGATGAAAACCGTGTCAATGCGTCGCTGATTAAACTGGCAGAAAAGCATGAGGTAAAACTGGTTGCGACGAATAATACCTTTTACGCTACAAAAGAGGATGCGAATACACATGATATTCTTCTTTGTGTAAGAGATGGGGAGCAGGTAACAACCCCGAAAGGGAAAGGAAGAAATTTCCGCTTCGGACTGGAGAATGAAGAATACTACTTCAAATCATCCGATGAAATGAAGGAATTGTTTTTGGATTTACCGGAAGCAATCGAAAATGTAGCTGAAATTTTAAGTAAGATTGAACCCTATGCACTTGCCCGGGAAGTTTTACTTCCTGCTTTCGAAATTCCGGATGAGTTCAAGTATCCGGAAGATGAGGTTGATGGCGGTAAACGAGGGGAGAATGCATATCTAAGACATTTAACTTACGAAGGAGCTGCGAAACGTTATCCGGAAATCACAGATGAGATCCGTGACCGTTTGGATTTCGAATTGGCTACGATTGAAAAGACCGGATATCCAGGATATTTCCTTATTGTACAGGATTTCTGCCATGCAGCGCGTGCAATGGGCGTTTCGGTAGGTCCCGGACGTGGTTCGGCGGCGGGTTCGGCGGTTGCATATTGTACCGGAATTACCAATGTCGATCCGATTGCCTACGATTTGCTATTTGAGCGTTTCCTGAACCCGGATCGTGTTTCCATGCCCGATATCGATATCGATTTCGATGATGAAGGCCGTGGTCGTGTAATCGATTGGGTAATTGATAAATACGGCTCGAACCAGGTAGCGCAAATCATTACTTATGGTACGATGGCCGCTAAGTCTTCCATTCGGGATGCGGGCCGTGTATTGGATTTGCCTTTGATGGAAACCAATAGTTTGGCGAAATTGATCCCGGATAACTTTTCTTTGGATGCCATTTTCAATTGGGAAGAACCCAAATTGGCCGAGAAATTATCCAATAGTCCGCAGGATCTTGCAAACGTGCAGGAATTGCGCCTGATTGCCAAAGGAACAGACATGCGTGCGCAGGTTTTGAGACAGGCTCAGCGTATCGAAGGTTCTGTCCGGAATACCGGAATCCATGCCTGTGGGGTAATCATTACTCCCGACGATATCACCAATTTCGTTCCTGTTGCTCTTGCAAAAGATACGGGAATGTGGTGTACACAGTTCGATAACTCCGTAGCTGAAGAAGCCGGATTGTTGAAAATGGACTTCCTGGGACTGAAGACTTTGACCTTGATCAAGGATGCGGTAAAGAATGTAAAGAAGCGACACGGTATTGATCTTGATCCCGATACTTTCCCGATAGATGATGAAAAAACATACGAGTTATTCCAGCGTGGTGAAACGGTAGGGATTTTCCAGTACGAGAGTCCGGGGATGCAAAAATACATGCGTGAATTGCGTCCTTCCGTTTTTGCGGATTTGATCGCGATGAATGCCTTGTATCGTCCGGGTCCTTTGGAATACATTCCCGACTTTATTAAGAGAAAGAACGGAGAACAGGAAATTAAATACGATTTGGATGCTTGTGAAGAGTATCTGAAAGAAACATACGGGATTACAGTCTACCAGGAGCAGGTAATGCTTTTGTCCCAGAAATTGGCAGGTTTCTCGAAAGGTGATGCCGACGTCTTGCGTAAAGCAATGGGTAAAAAGCAGCGCTACATCCTGGATAAAATGAAACCGCAGTTTGTTGAGCAGGGAGCACAACGCGGACACGATCCTGTGGTACTGGAAAAGGTCTGGAAAGACTGGGAAGCATTTGCATCTTATGCCTTCAATAAATCACATTCCACTTGTTATGCCTGGATTGCTTACCAAACAGCTTATCTGAAGGCAAATTACCCGGCTGAGTTTATGGCTGCGGTGCTTTCCAATAACCTGAATGACATTACGCAGGTGAGTTTCTTCATGGAAGAATGCCGTCGTATGGGAATTGAAGTGCTTGGACCGGATGTGAATGAATCCTCTTATGAATTTACGGTAAACCAGGCCGGAGCTGTTCGTTTTGGTTTGGGTGGAATTAAGGGTCTGGGAAGCGGACCGGTTGAGAATATCATTGAAGAACGCCAGAACGGATTTTTTACGTCGATCTTTGATATGACGAAGCGCCTGAATTTGCGTTTGGTGAATAAGAAGGCATTGGAAAGCATGGCCTATGCCGGTTGTTTTGATTCATTCAGGGGAGCACACAGAGCACAATATTTTGCGCTGGATCCTGGTGGAAAAACCTTTATTGAAAATGCGCTGAAATACGGAAACAGTTTACAGGATAATGAAAATTCTGCCCAGGTTTCGATGTTTGGGGAGGCAACAGACGTGAAAATGCCGGAACCAACGATTCCACAGTCGGAAGAATGGAGTTTGCTCTATAAATTGAATCGCGAAAGGGAAGTGGTAGGAATCTTTATTTCCGGGCATCCATTGGATGATTTCCGGGTAGAGATCGAGGCATTCTGTAATGGAAATGTGGAGTTACTTTCCAACGTGAAAAATCATTTGGGACGAGATTTCACCATTCCGGCGATCATCACCGATGCGCAACATTTAACAACTAAAACGGGAAAACCATTCGGATTGATCTTAATAGAAGATTACACCAATTCGCATAAACAATACATTTTCGGCGATACCTATCTGAAATTTAAACATTTGTTGACAAAGGACTTATTCGTTGCCATTAAAGGAAGGGTGCAGGAAGGACCGTATCCGGACAAGATCACGAAGATGAAACCGATCGAATTCAGCATTAACTCCATTGAGCAATTGCAGGATATGATGGGAACCAAGTCGGCAACGATCAATATCACCGTTCCGATCAAACTCCTGGATCAGATGATGCTGAACAAACTGGAAAACATGTTCAAGGAAAGTGATGAGGGAAATTGTTCGGTCAAGTTCACCGTGATTGATCATTTGGATAACTTAACGGTAAGTATGCCTTCCAAACGCTTACGCATCAATCCGTCCGCTAAAATGATCTCTGAAATGAAAGAAATGCAGCTGGAGGTTGGGTTTGATACGAATTAAGGTTAATTCAAAAGTCGTCCGGCTTCTCCCCTTGAGGGGAGACTAAGAGGGGTGGGATTCCGTTATTTCTCCTGTCCACCATCAATTGTAATAGTTAATTTATTTGGTTCCCACAAAATCTTTTTTTGCTGGCAGATTTAGTGACGGTATCCTAAATATTTACAATCCTCAAACTTGAGTTATGAATTCATATATTTTAATTATGAGAGATTCGATTTCCTTACTCTGTTTTAAAATTTCCCAGGAAAAATTTTTCTCATAGATGATCTCACTAAGCTCTCGTTTATTTACAAGTGTTCCAAATAAACGTTTCCAATATACAAAATTTCAGCTAAAGAACTCTTGATATCCTTCTGTTTCGCTTTTCATACTTCATTGTATTCAGGTGATTCCTTCCAAGTATCAGAAACAATCCATCCCATCCCCAAACTCACTTCCTATTAATCACATAAGTCGTGATCACTTTCGTTTCCTGTTTTAGAACAATTCCTTTGGCTTTCAGAAAATCAATGATCTCTGCTGGGCTGGCTTCATTCAGTTTTTTCCATTCCATTCCCTGGTTATAGATCAGCATATCTTTTAATGAATGGTCCGCGATATAATACTGTTTGGTCAGTTCTTCCAATTTTGTAAGAAAAATGTCGATTGAGGTATAGGCTTTATCCGTTCCCTCCTCAATTTGTTCCGGGTTTATGACGTATTCACTCAATTTGGGAAGAGATAAAACGGTCACTTTTTTCGGCTCGGAAATACTGTCGAATGCGATCGATAAGCCATCACATAGACTTTGTTCAATTTCCGAAATGGCTCCTTCAAAACTGTCTTTTTTTCTCCAGTAAACAATGTCATAACGACAGGTATCAGATACTTTATTTTCTACCCATATATCAGAAGGGAGTTCACGCAGAAAAACAAACAGTTCTGCGAGTGTTCCGGAACAATAGGTTATGCCGACATGTCCGTTTTGCATTCTGTAAGCACTACCTGATGAACTTGTTTCCAGTGATGGCCGGATGATCAATTGATTGATCAGTGCAGAACTGCAAAATTCCTTCCTTCCGGTCATTTGTTTCATGCCATTAAATAAAGGATCCTCACCTCCACGAAATCCGCCGTTTAAAATAACTTCCGGATGTTCACTTTGTTGCTCAGGAGCAACACCATTGGTATTGATGACTTCTAAAAGTGTTTCTTCGGTAATATGATTACCCCGATAAACTAAGTTACCATCCCGGTTGATAATAAACATCGCCGGACGACCTGTGACATTATAGTTTTTGAACTCCTGTTTATCGTCATCTCTTCCGACACAAAAATCAATCTTAACTTTTTTCATGAAGTTTTCCAATTTCTCTTTTGGGTCATCTGTTATGGCGATAAAGGTTACATTTTGATTCTTGTATTTGGCATATAACTCATTATTTTCCGGAAAGGCTGCAACGCAGGGAGAACACCAGGTTGCCCAGAAGTCCAATACTACTATGTTTCCCTTGAGCGATTCCAATTGGGGTGTTTTATTTCCACAGTTATAAATTCCTTCGAGATGTAATACCGCTCCATTCTTTCCTGTCTCAGCTTGGGAGTAGATAATAGCGGGACCAACTAAAGTTATCATTAAAAAAAAGCG
>CAMPIU010000159.1 GCA_946886545.1 uncultured Flavobacteriales bacterium
ATAAAGCATAGATATAGTTATGTTTGTATATATATTTAACAACCCCAAAATATATTTAACTCTCCGCTGGCACAAGGCTCTGGCTCGTTCCAGCGGAGAGTCGCAAGTAGCTTGTCCAGACACATTAGGACCCTAAATCTGATTCGGTATAGGATCCCGATAATTATCGGTACGACATTCGTAATTAATCTAACAATCACAAATTCGCTGAAGAATGCGGAATTTGACTATTTTTATCACCTGAAATTAAAACCCACGTGACGCGAGCTGTTGTAATTATTCCAACGTATAATGAAAAAGAGAATGTTGAGCGGATGGCTCAAGCAGTAATGGGCTTGCCTGTTGCTATTGATATTCTTTTTGTAGATGATAACTCTCCTGACGGAACAGCTGCAATTATCCGTGAGTTGATCACACAATTTCCAGGTCGTATTTTCCTGGAGGAAAGACAAGGTAAATTGGGATTGGGGACCGCTTATATTCATGGATTTAAATGGTCTTTAAATCAGAATTACGATTATATTTTTGAAATGGACTGCGATTTTTCGCACAATCCTTTGGATTTACCGAGATTACTGGAAGCTTGTACAAAAAAAGGTGCGGATGTAAGTATCGGATCTCGTTACACAAAAGGAGGGAAAGTTCAAAATTGGCCTATGGGCCGGATCCTGATGTCCTATTTTGCTTCGGTATATGTTCGCATGATCTTATTTATCGGAATTTCGGACACGACAGCCGGATTCATGTGTTATTCCAGTAAGGTACTAAGAGCTATCGATCTGGATAATATCCATTTCAAAGGATATGCTTTTCAGATCGAAATGAAATATGCAGCAAAGAAAAAAGGATTTAAAATAATAGAGGTTCCGATCACGTTTATAGATCGTCAGTTCGGAGAGTCAAAAATGTCTTCGAGTATTTTCAAAGAAGCTTTCTTTGGTGTTTGGAAAATGAGAAATTTAAAAGTGTGATGGCAAAGGTTTTACTGAAAGGCGCAACGCTGGTAAATGAGGGGAAGGAATTTGTTGCAGATGTTTTAATCGATGGAAAGCGTATTTCTAAAATAGCGTCTTCAATTGCTGTTGACAGTTCGGTAAACGAAATGAATTGTGAAGGCTTGCACTTACTTCCGGGTTGTATTGATGACCAGGTCCATTTCAGAGAACCGGGTTTAACTCACAAAGCAACGATTCAATCCGAATCCAGGGCTGCCGTTGCAGGTGGAATTACCTCGTTCATGGAAATGCCGAATACGGTCCCGAATACACTGACCCAGGAATTGCTGGAGGCAAAATACCAACGGGCTTCTGAAGTTTCTCCTGCAAATTATTCCTTTTTCATGGGAGCTTCGAATGATAACTATGAAGAGGTGATGAAAACAAATATCCAAAATGTTTGCGGAGTCAAAATATTCATGGGTTCATCTACCGGGAATATGTTGGTGGATAACACAAGTACACTTGAACACCTTTTTGCAAACGTTCCGATGCTGATTGCAACACATTGTGAGGATGAGGCAACGATCAGAAAGAATTTGGAAGAGTACAAAGAACAATACGGAGAAGATATTCCGATGTCTGCACATCCTTTGATCAGAAGTGCCGAAGCATGTTATCTCTCATCTTCCAAAGCGGTTGAACTTGCTAAAAAGAATAATACCCGATTACATATTTTGCATATTTCCACGGGAATCGAGACGGAACTTTTCCGGAATGATATTCCTTTGGAACAAAAACGCATTACTGCCGAAGCCTGTATACACCATTTGTGGTTCTCAGATGCTGATTATGCAGATAAAGGTGCGTGGATCAAATGGAATCCTGCAGTGAAAACAGCAGCGGACAAAGACCAGATTTGGAAAGCACTTTTGGATAATCGGATCGATGTGATTGCAACGGATCACGCACCGCATACCATCGAAGAAAAACAGCAAAAATACCTGCAGGCTCCTTCCGGCGGTCCTTTGGTTCAACATGCTTTATTGGCAATGCTGGACGCTTCTGCAAATGGGAAAATTCCATTGGTCAGAGTCGTGGAAAAAATGGCTCATGCAGTTGCAAGCTGTTTTCAAATAAAGGATCGCGGATTCCTGAGAGAAGGCTATTTTGCAGATCTTGTATTGGTGGATTTGAACAAAAAGTCAAACGTAACAAAGGAATCTTTACTTTCTCAATGTGCCTGGTCTCCATTCGAAGGAACAACTTTTTCTTCCAGTATTGAGAAGACTTTTGTAAATGGCGAATTGGTTTATGACAATGGCCACTTAACCGGAGTTCAAAGCGGAGAGCGTTTACTGTTTAATCGATGAGAAACTTCTTCGGCATATTTATTTTGTTGATCTTGCAATCTTGCAACAGTGAGCTGCATGGTTTGGATAAACCGGACGATCTGATCCCGAAAGATCAAATGATTGCTTTGATGACGGATATGCTTATTCTTGAAGGTCACATTCAAACTACCTATTCAACCGTAAACAGGTATTACAAAGTAATGAGTGCATCAGGTAGGTATTACCTGAAGACAAAGCATATTTCCGAAAAACAATACGAGAGTTCGTTTGTATATTATACCAGTAAACATGAAGAGTACAAAGTGATGCTGGATAAGGTCATGGAAAATTTGCAGAAAGAATCCATTGAATTGCAGAAACAGCCTTAGTGGCAGTCAGATTTAATGGAACTCATCAGTTTTTTGAATTCCAAATGATATTGTTTTTCATCGAACCAAACTTTCTGGTTTTCCAGAACACAATTCCACCAACCATATCTTAAGACTTCAATCTTGGCCCATAATTCCTGGTCCGGACTGTTCCAGCGCTGTTCAAATGATCGAATGATCGGATTGGGGTCGAGGGCCTCGGCAACTTCCTTTTCATGCATCTCTTTCCAAAGGCTCAACAATGTTTTTCCTCCTTTGTCCAATGCTGTAACATATTGGGAGCATTCCTTGCAGTAAGGAGTTCCTTTCAAAACTTTCGGTTGATCCAATGCTATCACAGCTTTTTCCCGCAGTAAACATTGTTCTTTCAGATTTGCCAGACGCATTTTTTTGATCTTCGTCCAGTATTCACCTTTCGGGTATTCCATCTGATCCAACTCTTTCAGAAAATTGCCGCATTCAAACTGAATGTTTTTCACCTTCAGGTAAGCAGTGTCTTTAGGTGCGTAGGCTAAAAATGGCTGACTAAGATCTGATGCCTGAATTAAAGTGTAGTGTGCATTTTGCACTTGCTGGTAATTTGCCTTGGTGCTATCGATCTTCGCATTAAAAAGACAAGAACCTTCGTACCAGTCGAAATTGAATTCCTGTGCATGAAGAAAAGAGACTGAGCTTAAAAAGGTGATTGTTAAAATAATGTTTTTCATCTTATTTTTCGTTCAGGATTTTGACTTAAAAAACTGGTCCAGCTACTTCCTTTGCTCTTATTGTTTTCACCGATTCCTTTTGAAAAATGATGACAAACAGCAGCAGCTAATCCGTCGGTTGCATCCAGGTATTTTGGGAGTTCATCAAAGTGAAGCAGTGTTTGAAGCATTAAAGCCACTTGCTCTTTTGACGCGTTTCCATTGCCTGTAATGGCTTGTTTGATTCGTTTTGGTGTATATTCCTCGTAAGGAATATTTCTGCGTAAAGAAGCTGCAATTGCAACTCCTTGAGCTCTTCCCAGTTTCAGCATAGATTGAACATTCTTTCCGAAGAAAGGAGCTTCAATTGCCATTTCGTCTGGTTTGTATTCTTCCATAAGCCCATCTATCCGGTCAAAGATCCGTTTCAACTTATCCGGTTGATTATCGAGTTTGTTCAATTGGATTATTCCGAAGTTGAGCATTTCAATTTTCGTGCCTTTAATATGGATTAATCCATATCCTAATACGGTTGTTCCGGGGTCAATCCCTAAAATTATTTTATCTTCGGCCATGCAAATGAAAGAGAAGGATAAAGCTACTAAAAAACGGGCTGGTTTGATTACATTATTCAAATTATTGGTGTTTGCAGCCGTAATTTGGACCTTGTATTTTCAACTGCGAAATGTGGATTGGGAGAACGCCAAAGGTCTTGATGTCAAACATTGGTGGGCACTTGTTTTGGCTTTGCTGCTGCTTGTTCCGAATTTGTGGATGGAATTCCTCAAATGGAAGGTCATTACAAATCCACTGAATGTGGAAATCAAACTGGTGAAGAATGCTTTTTGGGCAGGGGTGGCTTCCGGATTTATGACTCCCAATGGTTGGGGAAATTTTCTGGGCAGACTTATTTTCTTCCAAAAGCGCCAAATGATCTATATCATCTTTACAACTGCACTGGCCAATTTGAGCCAGTTAATCCCAACCTTGCTTTTCGGATTGTTTGCGGTACTTCTGAAATATGGAAACACAAACGTTTTATGGATTTCGACAAGTGTCGGAGCTGTGGTTATTTTACTTTTTTATTTCTTCGGAGATTACCTGCTTCCGGTGAAAAGGAGCGGGGTTCTTTTTGTAAGAAGATTACAAAGTATCAGAGGGAGATATCAGCAATTGAAGTGGCCCTTCCTGGCTTTTTCATCGATCCGGTTTTTAGTATTTAGTCTTCAATATGCACTTTTATTTGTGACCTTTGGATATACGGATTTTTGGTTTCTGATCACTCAGATTTGGTTGATTTACTTATTCACGTCTTTCATTCCTTCACTATGGTCGGGAAAGGTTTTGATCCGGGAAACTGCTGCCTTGTTTGTTTTTGCAGGAACAGCTGTTTCGGTTCCGGATGTCATTGTTTCGAGCATTATTATTTATCTTATAAATATCGCTTTACCGGCCTTTATGAGTAGTTTTATTTGGTTGCCGAAAAGAAAAAAATAAGTTATGTGGTTGATTGGTCCCTGGGTACTTCTTTACATGCTTTCGATCTTAACATTATTGTTTGGTGTGAACCGTTTGAGAATTAGCAGAAATTCAAAAAAGATGATGGCAATTGACGAGATTTCAGTGGTCATTCCTTTTAGAAATGAAGCAGGAAATCTGAAGGAATTCCTGGACTGTATTTATGCTCAGCGCTACCAGCCGGCACAATGGATCTTTGTCAATGATCATTCGTCGGATTCCTACATTGATTTATTCAAAGCTTTGGATTCATTTCCTATCCGTTTGCTGCACTTGCCGGAAGAACAAAGAGGAAAGAAGCGCGCAATCCGTTTTGGAATGGATCATGTGCGAACAGAATACTGCTTAACCATGGACGCGGATCTTTCCTTTGGAAAGGATTATATGAAATCCATGCTTCTGCTGCCGGAAGCAGAACTGATTATCCTTCCTGTTGAGATGACCGGTAAAAAATGGTGGCAGTCTTTCTTTACCCTGGAATATCTTTTTACAGCACTTTTGAATAAAGGGATCGCCGGATGGTCAAGACCGGTGAATTGTAGTGGGGCAAATTTATTGATCCATGTTTCAAGTTTTGATCAGTTAGACGATATTGAAGAGCACGATCACATTTTAAGCGGAGATGATATTTATACTTTGAGAGCTTTTCGGAGTGCGGGAAAACGGGTTGAGATCGTTGAGAATGAAGCGCTGAAAGTTGAAACGGAAACTCCTGAAACACTTTCTGAAGTAATGGAACAGCGTGTTCGCTGGCTGGGAAAAACAAGTCATGTAGCGGATTCGCTGAATAATATTTTAGGCATTTGGGCTGTTGGACTTCATTTGTACTAATTCCTGCTTCTGATTATAACTTTTTTTGCCGGAGTTTATTGGCTTACCTTCCTGTTAATTGCATTTAAGTACGGAATGGATTTCATGTTGGTGAAAATGGATAAAAAGAAACCGAAACCCTTTGATCTGTTAGGTTTGGGTCTGTTCGAGTTGTTTTACCCGCTTTATTTATTTGCGCTTCTGGCTTATCTCATGGTTTCTCAGCCGGAATGGAAAGGAAGGTAATTTAGGTCTTTTTAATAATTACAGCATTAATTTCTCTGTACTTTTAATCAAAGGGTAAAAGTCAGGTTGAACTTTTAAACCATTGAACCAAAAAGAAAGAGATTGGATAATTCTAAACGATTTACGCAAACAACCCGAGGGAAGTTAATCCTTGCTTTCGGATTGGTTTTGTGTGTTTCACTTCTCACGTGGATTGTCAATCGCAGTGCATTCGACCGGATTAATACCGTTGTTGAGGATTTGGCGAGACCAAATAAACGCTTAAATGCTTTGAACGACCTTCAAATGGAAATGAGCCGGCTGAACGATTTCTACCGGGCAGAAGCTTTGCAAAACAGGTACAGTCCATCCGGTGAATATGATAAAAGGGTTGCCCAGATCTCCGAGAGATTGGCTCAATTGAAGAATTCATTTGCGGATGATTCCATACAAGTAGAACGACTGATTCAGGTGGATTCTATTTTTGTTCAACGGAATAAACTCTTCGAAAAGTACCTCAAAATCAGGTACAATTATATTCACAGCGGATTAGTCGATAAACAATTTGAGGAATTGGCAGATCAGGTTGATAAGGAGAATCTGAAGGTGGATACAAATGTCGTTACTACTGAAAAGCAGACGAAAACTTATACCTATTTTAATCCGGTGGTCAAGGAAGAAGTTCCGGTAAAGAAAAGACGATTCAGACGCAAAAAACAAGTGCTTGTCGAGACAAAACCTTATGTGGTTGTAGAAGAAAAGATGAATATCCACATTGATACATTGGCGGTTTCGCAGAAAAAGGACAGTATACTGGAAAATATCCGCATTTCATTGGACCAAGTCGAATCAGAGCATAATTCAGGACGGAAATTCCTGCAGAAACAGGAATTGATTCTTATCAAAAGTAACGAGATCTTATTCAATCGTTTATTGGAGATAATCGGTGAAGTAAAAAACGAGGAAAGTTTAAACACCCATCTGAGTTCTGCCATGTCGATACAAATTGCACGTGAAACTGTTTCGTTTACAAAGGTCTTAACCGTAATTTTTGTACTGGTAGCTTTT
>CAMPIU010000160.1 GCA_946886545.1 uncultured Flavobacteriales bacterium
ATATAAATCCCCATT
Organism: uncultured Flavobacteriales bacterium; assembly: GCA_946886545.1. The sequence continues at coordinate 16 of CAMPIU010000160.1, forward strand.
AAGAATAAGAGGATTAATTGAGATAGGGCTACAAAAAGGTAGACCAGGAATTTGGAGATCAAAGTAAGAGAGAATCCCCCGGGAATAGTTTGAAGTCTCAAAAAACTTCCGGATAAACGTTCCTTTACAATATTTCCTCCCAATGAGATGACCATAAAGAACATGGCGAAAATGGACCATGCAGGTACGTTGTGCTGACTGGAGTTCGGGATCAATTCAGCCACTTCGTTCAAGCTTGCATTCGCAATTTTCAATTTGGTTTCGCGATTTATAATTGCCTGGCGAATGGTAGCGGGAATAGAGTCGTAGCCCATTTCCTGGAAAAGTTTTGAAACCATTTCTTCGTTTTCGATCCCGTTGGTGATTGCCTGTATTCCGTTTTTGACTGAAATACGAAAGCTTTCCTGACCAACAGGGTCAAAGTAAACCGAGATCTCTTGTTTCCTGGGTTTGATCTTCGGTGCTTTTTCAATTACATCCATTTGTTCCAGCATCAACTTGGAAATATTATCCGCATTACCGGCCAGCTTTTCACTGAAGTCGGATGGAATGTAGATTCCCAGCATAGCATCTTCATCAATGGTTGTGCGTTTTACGGATGCCTCGGAAAGACTGTTCTTTTTCCGGATTTCAAAACTTCCGGAATGATCCAATGCCTTTACCAGCGAGTCACCTAATGATCCTTTATCCTGATTGGAAATAAGGACAGTAAGTTTGTTCTCATTTACGATCTGGAAGGCACTGTGCTGAACGATTGTAATGATAAAAACCAATAATAAGGGCATCAAATACATCAAAAGCAAGCCGATCTTATCGTGAAGAACAAGCAATATTTCTTTCCATACGGATGCCTTTAATCTTTTCATCAGTCGCGTAAAAGGGTTCCGGTTAACTTGAGAATTAAATCTTCCAGATTATTTACCTCATGTTTGTTGAGCAGTTTGGTCAGCGAATCATTTGCAATGATTTTTCCGTGATCGATCAGGATAATTTGATTGCAAAACTCTTCTGCTTCTTTTAAATGATGTGAGGTATAAATTATAGTTGTTCCCTGTTGGTTCAGTTCCTGCAGTAAAGTCATAATAGCGATTTTGCTTTGAACGTCAACCCCAACGGTAGGTTCATCAAGAAACAGGATGGAAGGATTGTGAAGCAAGGAAATGATGAGGTTTAAACGCCGCTTCATTCCTCCTGAAAAAGTGGATACTTTTTGATTTTTCACATGAAAAAGTCCGACTTTTTGCAATAATTCATCGATTTTTTGCAATAATTCATCTTTTTTCAGATTATACAAATTTCCGAAATAGGATAAATTTTGCTTGGCTGTAAGCTCCGGGAAGAAGGAAAAATCCTGTGGAACAAAACCCAGATCACTTCTTATTTCCCTGGGGCTTTTTTCTCCGTTCAAATGGTAAACTACAGAGCCTAGAGTAGGATCTAAAATACTGCAAAGAATTGAAATAAGGGTAGTTTTTCCAGCACCATTTGGTCCGAAAATTCCTACAATTTCTCCTTTTTCAACGGTAAAATCTACCCCGTCCAGACTTGGGACGGTACTTTTACCATAGGTTTTATAAACTTTTGAAACACGCAAAAGAGTCTCTTGCATCGTGTTTAGAATTTGATTTTCGCCAATTCCAGAAAGGCTTCCTTCTCTACCGCACTGATTTCAACCAACAAGTCCGCGCATGCATCAAAGTCTTTTTGTTCTGTCAAACGGCCCTTATAAATTCCCGACATTTGAAGTGCACTGTCTCTCCACAAATCACCTGCTTTTGTCATCTTTTCAGAGATGTTCGCCAACTGATCATTTTGCATGATTACTGATGCTTCTTCTAAAAATGCAGCATATAAGAAACGAAATCCACCACCGCCGGTACCGATTTCTTCCTGCATGCGAACTATTTGACCCAGGTAAAGACCCGCTTGGCGAGGGCCTAATTTCTCTCTCCAGCCACGAATTTTCTTGGATGTATAAACAATTCCCTTAACTCCGGCAATAGCTCCCGGAATCTTTAACATATCACGGCAATTGCGCTTAATTCCCTTAGCAATAGCATCTCTTATTTGTTCCTGGCTAATATCACCGACTTCTACCGGATAGTAGATATGGCCTTTCGGAGCCAGAGCCCCTTTTGCAAAACGCACACGTTCCAGCTCTTCGGTACTTAATGAAGTAGTAATCTCCATCACGGGATCACTCACCAGGTAACGATCGCCTTCTTTTCCGAAAACAATCAGGTTATGGGCATTGAAGTGAAAGCGGTATTCTTTCGGGAAATAAGGCAGATGAAAAACGCCAACTTGGCATCCGACTTTCAAACCTTGGGCTAATTTGGAATCCAAAAAAGCAGTTGCTTCTTTCGGATCGCTGAATTTTTTGCGTTCTACTTTTACATCCAAAGCTTTACAAGTACGCTTAAAAATGGCTCCCGGCATCGTTCTGAATGATATAGCAGGACCATTATTTACCTTCATAAAAGGAATGTGAATATAGAACAAACCGGATCCCATTCCAAAAGCAAGCGGCTCAGTAATGAAGTCCACACCATGATGCTTTAATAAGCTCACAGTAACCCCGTTTTCACAATGGGCTGTTTGGTGATGAATAAATTCTGACACTAAGCTTTAAAATTTTTGAGTTCGTTAACGGAGATTTCAAATGCATCGGCATAACGCTTTAATACTTGATCATTTAATTTCTTAAAGATCCCCGGTTTTAAATGTCTTTTGATGCGAAACTTCCAGATTCCGGTATATCCGGCTAAAACAGTGAAATCCATCAATTTTTCTTCCATGAAGTAAAGAATAGGACTTGCCTCACCTTTTTTGATCTGTTCCCGTGCATCCGAAGTTCTTCGTTCAATTTCCTTCCATGCTTCATCCAGTGCAACTTTTTTGGCTTCCCATCCGGTGCTTAATTCCGTATCGTAATGCCCGTCCTCGTTCTTCACATAGCAGACTTCTCTTGTAAAATTTTCAAGAGCACTTTTATCTTGAGGAACTTCGGATTTTTTCATTTAGCAAACTGTTAAGAAAGCAAATACATAAGAGAACCTGGAACTCTCCGGAACCGCAAGCAAAATGGTATCGCCTGCTTTCAGTTTTCCGCTGTTAAAGAGTTCATCAACCATCAAATAGATCGAACCTGCTCCCACATTTCCATGAGTAGCCAGATTGGAGAACCAGCGCTCTTTCGGAATTTCCATTCCATTATCCGCCAATTGTGCATAGATTTTGTCTTCGAAGAAATAACTCGACATGTGCGGTAAGAACCAAGTCACATTATCAGCGGTTAAGTTTTCTTCCGAAAATTTAGTTTTCAATTTGTTGAATCCCAATTTTACAATGTGTTCATCCAGCAATTTAACGTCTTGTTTGATACTCAGAATTGATTTTTCGATCATTTCCTGAGGCTCGTAATCCATATAACTTTTTAATGTACCGTCTTCCATTTTTTCGGAAGCCATGTACATACAAGGTTCAATTTCGTTGGCAAAAGAAATTCCTTCTACCCAATCAATACGCAGTGAAAAACCTTCTGCACTTTTTTGATCTTCCAACATAAATACGGCAGCACCGTCAGAAAGCATCCAGCGAAGGAAATCCTTGTCAAAAGACAAATAAGGATTTTGTTCCAACTCGGTTAGTTTTTGAATTTCCAATTCAAATTTGTCAGAGCTTAGAACCCGGGATAAACGTTCCGACCCGGAAGAAATTGCTTTTTTGCTCATTCCTGATTTGATAGCCATGAATGCATATTTCATGGCATGCATTCCCGAACAGCAAACTCCGGAAGGAGAAACCACTTCAATGTTTCCGGATTCCGGTAACCAGCCATGAACCATTACACCATGAGATGGCATCATTTGGTCGGGTGATGAAGTTCCGCAACTGATCAAATCCACTTCTTTGATTTCTCCTGGTTTATTCTCAAATAATTTGCGAATAGCCAATGAAACCATTTCTGCATTAGTGTGGGTTGCAGTTCCGTCTTTTCGGATTGCATAATAGCGGTTTTTAATTCCGTTATTGCGTAAAACAATCCTTCTCGATTTAGAAGCACGGTCGTTAATTAATCCTAAATAATCCTCCATCTCGTCATTTGAAACGGGATTGTTCGGTAAAAAAGATGCCGTGCGTGTTATATATACTTCCTTCAAGCTCATTCTTATCTCAATTGAGTGCCTCTGTAATATGCTAATTCGCGTTTAATTTGTCGTCCTGTAAAGGGGCGTACAAAGATATGATATATCATTAAAACAATTGGTGAAACAATAAATAAAGCGAAAATCAAATAATATTTAAAGAAGTTAATCCAAAATTTTCGATTTCCTCCCTTTTCAGTTTTTTTTGTGATCAAATTTGCCCAAATCATAAAAAGTTTTTTTGCTCTCGATTCGATGAAAAGGATAGAGATCGGGATAACAATTCCACCTTTTTCCACAAGTTCTTCCTGGAATTTATCTTCCTGATTATCTGTTAATTTGTTCTTCAATAGCTTGCCAAATTGACTTGCATTTTCAATGTCTTCATCTGAAACACCAGGTTTTGGAAAAATACCCCACTTTTTTGTTTTTTGACCAGTCAACATCCAATGCAAAATTGTAACAACACTAATTAAATTGCTTGTTTTATCAATTAATGGAACATTTCCAATCAGTTTTCCACCGGCAGAAGCAATTTGTTTTTTTACTGCTTCCTGAGAATTGATCCACATATTCCGGGAACCCAAAACGGTTACAATTTTTGTACCACTCATAATTTTACGAAATTTTTCATCTTGTAAAATCGCGGATGCAGGAAGTGATGGTGAAAGGAACCACGGTTGATAACCGAAAATAATTAAATCATATTCTTCCCTTTCAAAATGAAGGGGCTTAATTGGAATGGGTTTTTCAAGAACAGTTTCGGGCATTGCATTAAAGAATGCTGCACTATTCCAAGGAAATGGGAATGGCGTAAGGGGTTCAGCCTTTACCCATTCTATTGTGCTATCAGTAAACGGGCTGCAGAAATTTTGAAGGATTTCTGTAAGTTGTCCTGACTGAGAATAATGTATAACTAAGATGTTCTGTGCCATAGTTAATTTGGGGTTCTTAGTAAAAGTGTTTAACCTTTTACCATTACAAATTTAACAAGGTTTTGTTTCTAAACTACTTTTTGCTGGCTTTTGGAATGTCAATCTGTTAATGTGAGCAGTTAATTCTTGGAAAGTTATGATTAGTTTTGTGCTTCATGGAATCAAGTCTGGCATCAATAACAAGCATCAATAGCTGCGTAATTATTCCAACCTACAATAACGAGCGGACCTTAGAACGTGTTGTTCGGGAAGTGTTGGAATATGTCCCTTCAGATTGTGTTATTGTAGTAAATGACGGCTCTACGGATTCTACATCTGAAATTTTGAAAACTTTTGAAAAGGAAGTAACTATTCTTGTCAATGAAGTAAACAAGGGCAAGGGCTATTCACTTAGAAAAGCTTTTAAATTCGCTCGGGAGAATGGTTATTCCAATGCTTTAACGATTGATTCTGACGGGCAACATTATCCGAGTGATATTCCCATATTGATCGGACGGGCAATTCAAAATCCAGGCGCAGTGATCATGGGTTCCAGGAATATGAACCAGGAAGGAGTGCCACAAAAAAGTTCCTTTGGAAATAAATTTTCCAATTTTTGGTTTAAAGTTGAAACCTGGATCACCTTGCCGGATACTCAAACAGGCTTTCGCATTTATCCCCTGGAGCCAATGAAGAAGATTTGGCTGTTTACGAATAAGTTCGAATTAGAGATCGAGGTAATCGTAAAATTGGCCTGGCGCTTCGTTCCATTTGTTGCAGTGCCTATTCAGGTAAAGTATGATCCCAACGAACGTGTTTCTCATTTTCGTCCGGGCAGGGATTTTACACGGATTAGTATTCTGAATACAGTTTTGGTGCTAACTGCCTTAATTTGGTATTATCCGCGCAAGTTTTTTTCAATCCGGACTTGGGATATCATTAAACATGAGGCCATTAAGCCCGAAGAATCGAATTTTAAGAAGGCTTTGTCTATCGGATTCGGATTTTTTATGGGAATTGTTCCTGTTTGGGGATTTCAATTGCTGATCGGGATTCCCTTAGCTGTTTTGTTCCGAATGAATAAAGTTCTGTTTATTGCAGCAGCAAATATTTCAATTCCTCCGATGATCCCGTTTATCCTTTACGGAAGTTTTCTATGCGGACAATTATTCCTAACCGGTGAAACAAATCCTGCACAGCTTGGGGATCTTAGTTTAGAAGCAATTCAGAACAATGCATACCAATATATTATTGGAGCTTGTGTTTTTGCGACGCTTGCTTTTGCAGCGTCTTTTTTGATGAGTTTCGCACTGCTGAAAGCCTTCCGCAAAGAACCTAAGACAAATATTTAAAAAAGAATATGTGGTGGGGAAGCGATTAATCGCGCCCCACAGAATATCAGTTTTTTGTATAAATTCCGCTGAATTTCAGGCAAATCCCTTCCGAATTACTTAGTTGCCCGGAAACCTTTAAACTTTGATCTTCCTGTTCTGTAACAGTCATTTTAAATAGGGCTTCAGGAGTTTTTTCCGGATTTAAAACAGCCAGGAATTTACTGCTGCTTAAGGATTTTAGCTGAATGGTCTTGTTGAAATGAGTTCCAAGGATTTCTTTAACCATTTCCAATTGCACAACACCGGGTGTTACCGGATTGTTTGGAAAATGACCCTCGTAAATGGCGTGTTTTGCATCAATTGAAATTTCTGCTTCAAGAACATTTTCCTGAAATTTCAATGTGTTTATCTTGTAAAAAGTATCTCTAAGTATCATCAGAAAGTGGTGAATTTTGTGTCGTTAATTGTACTGTTAATTTCCATGTTTGAAAAGCTGTAAACGAGTTTGTTATCATCTGTAAGCATAGTCAACTCTTTGATAGTC
>CAMPIU010000161.1 GCA_946886545.1 uncultured Flavobacteriales bacterium
CTTTACATTGTTGAGAAAAAAAAACAAAGCCGTTGAGAAATTGATCACGATTCCAATTCCGGCAATAATGGAAACGGTTAAGCCGGGAATATTCTGCGGTGGATTAAAAAAGCGATCAATGGCTCCAAAAATAATTGCGCCTATCGTTAACAACAGCAGTACGGAATTGAATAAGGCCACCAGAATAGTTGTCTTCCGATAGCCGTAAGTGTAGTGATTCGTAGGCTTCACTTTCATTAATCTGAAAGCCAGTAAGGAGAGTACCAGGGTTCCGACATCTGCCAAATTGTGTCCGGCATCCGATAAAACGGAAAGTGAATCAATTATAATTCCTACAGTGGCTTCAATGATTACAAACACCAAATTGAGAATAATCCCGACTACAAAAGCGGTATTTACCTTTGTGAGCTTATTCGGATGATGATGTGCGTGATCGTGTTCCATAATTGACTTAATTCATCTTCTTTTTCTTAAAGTTAAGAAATTATTGAACCGCAAACCTGCTTGTCCGCAGACTGGGAATGTAAGGACCCCGAAGTGTCGGGACAAGCGCAAAGGAATCCGAAAAATCTTGTGACAACAAAAAAGACGAGCAGTGCCCGTCTTTCAAATTTATTTTAATGAAAAGCTAGTTACGCTCTTCCCAAATGATTTAACAATTTCAAATGGTTCACAATTGCTCCCCAAAAAGTTGTGTGGTAATTGTACTGAATACCATATTCTTTAGCTGTCTTTTTAACGATCTTGGAAATCTTTGGATAATGGATGTGAGAAATATCCGGGAATAAATGATGTTCAATTTGATAATTCAAACCACCAACATACCAAGTCAATAAAGGATTCCAGTTTTCAAAATTAGCCGTGGTCATCATTTGATGTTTTGCCCAGGAAATATCGTCATTCTTTTCAGTATATCCATCCTTAGTCATGAATTCTGTTTCCGGCATCACATGCGCCACCTGGAATACAAAAGCAAGAATAGTTCCACAAACGAAATGCATTGCGGCAAATCCGATCAGTACCTGCCACCAGCTTACATCCATTACAAATAAAGGAATTGCAATGATGTACACGTAGTATAAAAATTTTGAAACAATTAATTGAATCATCGCTTTTCGGAAAGTAATGTTTTGAGCTTTCAATAACCCTTCTTTACTGTAACGGCTCAATTGCATGAAATCTTTGTTTGTCATCCAGGACAAAGTCATCAAACCATAAAAGAACCAGGCATAAAATACCTGAAAGCGGTGTACTTTTTTGTGTGGCATATTCGGTGAAAAACGAAGCCATCCGATTGAATCGATGTCTTCATCCATGTCGTGCACATTCGTAAAACTGTGATGTAATACATTGTGTTGGATACGCCAATTCAAACTAAATCCACCCAGCATCTCCATGGAGAAGCTCATAATTGAATTCACCCATTTGTATTTTGAGAAAGCACCATGATTCGCATCGTGCATGATAGAAAGCCCGATTCCGGCCATTCCCACACCCATAACAATGGTCATGAAAAACATCAGCCAATGATTTTCAATTACGCCGAAAACCATGAAGAAATAAGGAAGTAAAAATAGGGAAAACATCAAGGGAACTTTAAGTAGCATGCGCCAATTACCGTAACGTTTCAGGTTGTTTCTTTTAAGATAATCATCTACTTGTTGTGAGAGTTTTTTTGTAAACTCATCACTCCTGGTAAGTCTAATATATTGCATAATTCATTCTGCAAATGGTATTTATTTGCACACACAAATATATTGATAGTTTCAATTCAAAATAGCCAAAAAAGCCGAATTGCTAAGATTTAACAGCCAAAAGAAGTTAACTTGCTGAATTTTAGCTAATTACTTTCCGTTCCAATTTGTCATTGTTAATTGTATTCCTATAGAAGCAAAACTTTTCAAAAATTCGGTAGCAACCAGGATGCGTTCATTCAATGTTTCGCGTTCTTCCGGACCCCATTCACCAAGCACATAATCAACCTGTTGACCTTTGTGAAAGTCGGCACCAACTCCGAAGCGCAAACGACAATATTCTGTCGTATTCAGTGTTGCCTGGATATCCTTTAAGCCGTTGTGTCCGCCATCAGATCCTTTTCCTTTCATGCGCAATTTTCCAAAAGGAAGTGCCAGGTCATCGGTAACAACCACCAAATTTTCTTTCGGAATTTTCTCTTGCTGCAGGTAATAATTTACGGCTTTCCCCGAAAGGTTCATGTAAGTTGTCGGTTTAACCAAAATCAAGGTTCTGCCTTTGAATTTTACTTCCGCAACTTCAGCTGTCTTTTGCAGGGAAAATGTTCCCCCCAGCTCTTTTGCCAAGGCTTCAATCACCTTAAAGCCGATATTGTGACGCGTTTCCTCGTATTTCGAACCCGGGTTTCCTAAACCGACAAATAGATATTTCATGATGCAAATATAAAAAGCAGTTTTTGTTATTTGCGCGTAAACAGTTTACTACTCATTTTTTTGACTTTGTCTTTTGAGTCTGAAATAATTGCTGTCTGACTTGACTCCACGCTTTCCATCCAACCATCCGACAAACTCATTGTCATTTTCAATTTGTTGCTCATGTTGACATTTGCCTCTTTGAAATTGATTTTTTTGGTCTTATCCATCATAAAAACGGTGATAAATGAAAACATGAATTCTTTTAGCTCTTCTTTGTTCGGTTTAGACGACAAATTCATTATCGCAAGGTTCTTTGCTTTGTTAATACTTATCAACGTGAGTTTTCCTGTTCCCGTTAAACTCAGATTACCAATTGTTGGAAAAATCATTTCCAGATCAATCGGTTTACTCAAGGTCAGTTCAAACCCATAGATTCCGTGAATGGTAATAATATCGGTAATATACATAGCTTCTACATCCTCCAGAGTAGAAAAATTGGCAATGAACAAATCAATAACCGTAGTATAGGTTTTTGCCATCTCAGGATCCTTCGATTCCGCTACCATCGTCTTGGATTCCTTGAGCTTTTGCACTAATTCATCCTTCAATTCGGTCAAGTTTAAAATCGTATCAAATGTCCCGAATTCGTCGGTTTGATAACGGATAACGCTTTCCATTTGCAAGGAATTCAGTATTTTTTCCAATTCCTGATCGTTTGTTTCATGTTTTTGGTTGAGATAACGTGCCTCGAAAACGTAAGTGTGTTCCGTACTGTCAACTACCTTCAATTCCAAATCATACTCAACCTTTGACTGACGGGCAATTTTATCTGAATTTGCTTTGTACTTCGTATCTGATTCCGTTACATGATAAATACTTTTATCTCCGATGTTCCAGTATCCAATGGTTGTTACTTTCGAGTTCGATAAAAGGTTTGGCTGTTCTTGCGCAAGTAATTTTGACGACAACATCAGGATTGCAAAAGCAGCAAAAAAGGTGTTCATTCTTAAATTCATGCCGCAAAATTAGTGAAAAGTCAACATGTGGAACAAAAACGAAATTGAATTGGTTTACGTTCAATTTTCTTTTGAACCCTAAAGAGCACGGAGGGGGTTTCTGTCAAATAACTTATCTTTGAAAGAAAAACTATGCGCATTCTAGGCATCATTCCTGCCCGTTACGGCTCTTCACGTTTTCCCGGCAAGCCACTCATTGATCTGAAAGGAAAAACAATGATTCAACGCGTTGTGGAAGGAGCAGCAAAATCCTCCTTGCTAACAGATTTGATTGTTGCAACAGATGATCAGCGGATTGCAGATACCGTACGCAATTTTGGAGGCAAGGTAATGCTGACTGATTCCAAACATCCGACAGGTACGGACCGCTGTGCGGAAATTGTAAGAAGTCTTTCGGAACAATATGACGTGGTAATCAACATCCAGGGTGATGAACCCCTGGTTGACGCACGACAATTGGATCAGTTATTACAAGCTTTCACAAATCCGGTAGTGCAAATTGCCACACTTGCTTCCAGAAAGATTGAGATGGAAGATGTCATGAATCCGAATAGGATCAAAGTAGTGACCAACAAAGATCAGCGCGCACTTTATTTTTCACGCAGCCCGATCCCAAATTTCGCGAATGCAAAAGGAGAACCCCTGGAAATTTATCCCTTTTTGAGACACATCGGATTGTATGCATACCGCTCGGAAGTGCTGCTTCAATTAAGTGAACTGGAGGAAACCAAACTGGAACAAATCGAATCATTGGAACAACTGCGCTGGCTGTATAATGGTTATTCCATTCAGGTAGTAGAAACAGAAATTGAAACACCTAATATCGATACTCCGGAGGATGTGGAGAAAGTGTTAAAGTTATTGTGATTATAGCAGTAGGGGCGTAAAATTTTACGCCCCTACTGCTATACAAAAAAAGCGGAAGATCACTCTTCCGCTTTTTTATTGCCTTCTTCTGATGAAGCAGTTTGTGGTGAAGCTGCTTTCTTATTGTTTTCTTTCGGGAAATATTTTCGTTGTCTAATAATGATCATAATCACTCCTATGCTGATCGCGGCATCCGCTACGTTCCAGATAGCCGGGAAGATCTGGTTGTCCCCATTTTTGTCATACCACGGAACCCATGACGGCCATTCCACATTGAATTGGAACATATCGACCACATTACCTAATAAAAACCCGGTATGGCGTGTTTCGTATTTACCTACGATTCCACAATCCGACCAGATTCCCGAACCTTCCAAATGATTAAAGCCGATACACGGGTCGTACTCAAAAATGAAATCATAGAACATGGAATCAATCAGGTTTCCGGTTGCTCCGGCGAATACCAATCCGATTGCAAGCAGGAATTCAGTTCTTGCACCTCTGCGCCATTGTTTCAGGAAATAGTAAGCAATTGCTATACTGGCAAAAATCCGGAAGATACTTAGACCTAGCTTGGCCCAAATACTCGCTCCAAAAGTGGTTCCAAAAGCCATTCCCTGGTTTTCGATGTATAATAACCGGAACCATGAGCCAATAGCATTAACGGGCGGATCGTAATAATTAAACGTGGTTTTAACCCAAATTTTTGTTATCTGATCAAGGAGCAATATGCATAATACCGCTATTAAAACGATATAGAGTTGTTTTTTCAACTTATTTGTTTTGCATGTTTTTAGCTTCGATGCTCAAAGTAGCATGGGGAACCAATTTCAAACGCTCTTTCTGGATCAACTTACCTGTTACACGGCAAATTCCATACGTTTTATTCTCGATACGCGTCAATGCATTTTTCAGGTTTTCGATAAACTTCTCCTGACGAGCCGCTAATTGAGCCACTTCTTCGCGAGATAACGTTTCTGATCCGTCCTCCATCATATTGAAAGTTCTTCCCGTATCATCTGTGCCATGATTGTCATTAGACAAAGATGCCTTTAACATATCGTAGTCAACATTTGCTTCTTTCAACTTATCGTTGATCAACTGACGGAATTCTTCCAATTCACTATCTGAGTATCTTGTTTTCTCTTGTGACATTGCAAAGTTATTTTTGAAATTCGCACAAAAATAATCGAATTTTCAGAGGAGGAAAGAGAAAAGGATGAATGGTAACAATTACTTATTCACAGTAATGCGGAATTTAACCTGTTTTTTGTTAGTAAACCCTTGAAAATACTGGGAAAATAAAATGAAATCAGGAAATGTTAAAGAGATGTAATATTACTCCTGCTTGTGGTAATTTATGCGATTTAACATCCGTTTTCCGCTGTACTGTAAAATACCAAAGTACTGCCGGCCTTTACCCATAATGACAAATTACTATCAAAGTTGAGCCATTCTGTGCTGCTCCACCCAATTCGTCAATTCAATAAACTCTTCCACCCCTAAGCGTTCAGGTCGTAACTGGAGCATCGGGTTTTCCTCATAAGTTTCGGGAAGCAATGCTTTGATCGAATTCCGAATGGTTTTACGGCGCTGATTGAAGGACATTTTTACCACCTGCTTGAATAATTTTTCATCGCAGGGGAGTTTCTCTCTGCTGTTTCTGGTACAACGGATTACTCCCGATTTCACCTTTGGCGGCGGATCAAAAACATGTTCGTCTACCGTAAAACAATATTCAATATCGTAGTAGGCTTGCAATAAAACACTCAGGATTCCATAGGTTTTTGTTCCGGGTTTTTCTGCCACACGCTGTGCAACTTCTTTCTGGAACATTCCCATGATTTCAGGAATAGAATCTTTATAATCAATGCATTTGAATAAGATCTGGGAGGAAATATTGTAAGGGAAATTACCAACAACAGCAAAGTGTTTGTCTCCAACGATGGCAGTCGGATCCATTTTCAGAAAATCTCCGAACGTGATTCGTCCTTCCAATTGAGGATAGTGTATTTTTAAATAGTCAATGGATTCTGCATCCACATCCATTACATACAATTCTGTTTCTTTGTCCTGCAGTAAAAATTCTGTCAGAGCACCCATTCCGGGACCAATTTCAATAGCAGTTTTTACTCCCTGGTGGTGCTTAAACTGCTCTGCAATTTTTTTACAGACGCCTTTATCCTTCAGGAAATGCTGTCCTAAATGCTTTTTTGCTCTAACGTTCATGTGTGAAGTGTTGAATGACGTTTAATGTGCTTCTGAAAGCCGCAAAACGCCCTTCGTATTTGGTTTTATGATCAACCTGCAAACGTGCGGCATGATTTTTTTGATAATCGTCCAGATGTTCCTGACTATATGCTACATACGTCATTGCATAGGTACAGGCTCCGGCTTCCTCATTATTCATCTTCGACATGCGACTTTCTAAAAAGCAGCCTGTTTCCATGACTTCGGGAATGTGCACTGTCCGCATCCAATTCACCCAATCCTGTTCAATCGCCGGATCAAGACTTACTGTAACGTTATAAATGATGTGTTCCATTGTTGCAAAGGTAGATATAAAAACGTAGGGGCGCGATTAATCGCGCCCCTACGTTCTATGTTTTTTATGATCTTCTGATTAGTTTTTCACCCAGCGAACCAAAGCAGTTCCTGAAGCGGAAGTTAATCGA
>CAMPIU010000162.1 GCA_946886545.1 uncultured Flavobacteriales bacterium
ATTTATGGGTTGGGGAATTGATCAATTTGCTGACTTTTGACGACGATAATTTCTTTATTGTGGAAAATGGCCGGGACAAACGTGAAAAAAGCGTGATATGGATCGAAAATGGTTCATATCGTGGCTTTGGCTTTGTTCCTTATTATACATTAAAACAAGCGCACCGGAATTGGCTTCGATTTATTGATTTACATCCGGAGGATAAAGACGCCAGAACAATCCTGCGTTATTACCTGCGGAAAAACAGTGAAACTTTAAAAGTCCCGTACGGAGGATAATGATTCAAAATGAGAAACAGAATGAGAAGGATGTTTCAATCCTCATTCTCGCTCTCATTCTCTTTCCGAGCTATAACCTTCAGTCTTTTCTCTGAATTAAGATGTTCCCGACAAGCAGTGCAAGAACAAGTGAAACGATAACTATCATGGTATGTGTGTTTTACTTTCTATTCTGATGTTACTCAAACTTAAAGGTTGTAAAAAACAGCATAAAAAAAGCGGCTCATCTATTGAAGAGCCGCTTTTACTTAGTTAAGTATGTTTATTTCTTAGTCTTGATCTTAAATGATCTCGTAAAGTCAACCAGGATCGGTGTAGCAACACACAAAGAAGAATATGTTCCGATTACAACACCTACCAATAGTGCGAATAAGAATCCTTTAATTGCAGGTCCACCGAAAATGAACATGATCAACAATACTACAAACAAGATCATCGATGTGTTGAACGTACGACTCAAGGTCTTATTCAATGCCTCATTAATTACTTCCTTCGCCTCATGCTGGTTCTTATCAAAGTTTAAACTTTCTCGGATTCGGTCAAACACGATCACAGTATCATTCATCGAATATCCGATTACCGTGAGGATCGCAGCAATAAACGCCTGGTTCACATCCAAGCTAAAAGGCAGGAACCCGTGAAGTAATGAGAATATGGAAAGTACAAATAGAACGTCATGGGCCAATCCTATGATCGCTCCAAGTGAATACTGCCACTGACCGAATCGAATGAAGATATAAGCAAAAATTGCGATCAGGGCCAATGTAATTGAAAGTGTAGCTGAAGACCACATTTCTTCAGAAACAGAAGCAGAAATAGAACGTGTATCAGTCACTTGGATATCCCCGGACTTATGCTTGATCGTTTCAAATCCTTCTTTCATTTTTCCCTCTACTTTAGAAGTAGCAGATGCATCAGCCAGCAAGTAGTTTGTCGTGATCTCAACGTTATAAGCATTTGATTTCGTTTTGATCTCCACATTTGATTTCTCACCGTTCGGTTCTACGAAAACAGACTCCATTGCCTTTCTTACAATTTCAATATCTACAGGCTTCTCCATTTTCACACCGAAAGTTCTACCTCCAGTAAATTCAACACTTTGTTTCAATCCTCTGGTTGCAAAAGCAGCAATTCCCAGGACTGTAACTGTAATAGAGAAGATGTAGAAGTATTTTCTCTTACCGATCCAATCGAAACGGAAGTTAGAGAACATGTTATGGGTGTACTTCGTACTGAAAGAAATTTTTCTTCCTTTTTCCAATGAAGATGTAATGATCAGTTTGGAAATGATAATTGCGGAGAAAACAGATGTGAAAATTCCGACGATCAATGTCGTAGCAAATGATTCGATTTCACCTGTTCCGAAAATTTTCAAAATCATCGCAACCAATAAGTGAGTTACGTTCGCATCAATAATAGATGGCAATGCTTTGATAAAACCAATATTCACTGCATCTTCCGGAGTTTTCCCAAGTGCATTTTCTTCTTTTATACGTTCAAAGATCAGGATATTCGCATCGACAGCCGTACCAATTGTTAATACGATACCTGCGATACCTGCCAATGTCAATACAGCTCCGAATGATGCCAAACAACCAAAGATCAGGATTACGTTCACCGCCAAGGCGATGTTTGCTACCAAACCTCCCTTTCCGTAGTAGAAATACATGTAAATGAATACTGCAAGGAAAGCAAAAGCAAAAGAGATCAATCCTGCTTCGGAGTTTTCTTTACCGATTGTAGGTCCTACTTTTGTTTGTTGTTTGATCACACATGGCGCAGGAAGTGAACCTCCGTTTAACAATCCGGATAAATCATCTGCTTCAGCAATACTGAAATCACCTGAGATTTCTGTACTACCTTGAGTAATCGCCTCATTTACAACCGGTGCGGAATAAACAACATCATCCATTGTAATTGCTACCGAACGACCAACGTTTTTCCCTGTCATTTCACCCCATTTCTGAGAACCATCAATTGACATCGTTACGCTTACTGTAGTTTCCAAAGTTTGTTGATTGAATGATCTGACAGCAGACTTTACATCTTCACCACCGACCAATGCTTTTCCACCTTCAGGAATTTTTACAGCATATAAAGCATACCCTTTTTTACCGTCACCGGCATCTTCCAGATTAGCAGACCACATAAATTTCAAATCTTCCGGGAACAAACTAATGATATCAGAACGCTTTAAAATTTCGTTTACTTCATCTCTGTCTTCAGCATTTGCCATTCCAAGACCTAATCCCGGTTGAACTTTCAAATAATCAAACAATGGTTTCTTACCTGCTGTTCCTTTTAAAGAAAGTGGTTTAATCGGTTTAGCCGAAGCTATTTTCGCTGAATCTGTTCCAGACGTATCCGAACTTGTAGTGTCCAATAACGGTTTTTTAATCTCAGCAGTTCTTGAAACAACATTTGCATTCGACAATGCTTGTTGAATACCTGCATCCGTTAATACATATGTTTCATAAAACTTCAAATTCGCCGTAGAGATCAATTTCGCAGCTACTGTAGCTTCATCCTGAACTCCCGGTAACTCGATATACAAACGATTCTTACGGGATTCTTTTTGAATATTCGGCTGTGCAACACCAAACTGGTTGATACGCTTACTCATGATCTGCTCTACTCCGTCCATTGAACTAGCGATCTTATCATGAAAATAACTCGCAACATCTGCATTGGAAGAGTTGTAAGACAATTCTTTTACTTCACCGATTGAAAGTTGACGAACTACTTTTTCGTTTTTATGTCTTCTTTCGTATGACTCCATGAATAGGTCAATAAAGTCCCCACCCTGAGTAGTGTGAATTCGATATGCCTCATCAAATGGAACTCTGAATTTCAAATCACGCGGGTTACGGGCATAAGACTCAACAAACTTAGGAACATCAATTTCCATAGTTACACTCATACCACCAACTAAATCCAACCCAAACGCTAATGAACGCGCTTTCACATCTTTAAATTTAGTCCCGATAACAGGATAAACAGCTTTTTCTGCTTTCTCTGATAAAACCTGGTTGATCATTGCGGCTTTAGCAAGTTCGAATGCTTCAGGTTTATCGAAATCGATTACAGTTTTATTCAGTAAAGTTACTTGATTGCTATCATTAGCAGCAGCTCTTACCTTTAACTCTTCAACAAGCACTAGTGCCTCACGTTCAGCATCGTTCTCAACGTTAATAGCTACCCAAGTAAATGATAATTGATATACACATACCGCAGTAAGCAAAATCGTTAAAAACCAGAAAAATCCTTTATTACGCATTTTGATTGATTGTATTTTAAGGTCGCAAATATATCATTTACGGCTAAATAAATTCAACTTATGTGTAAAACCTTTTAAAAAAAATCCAGATAAGCGGAATTGGGTCGGAGGCTTCCGGACTGATTAATGCAGCAGAATCCGGTTAGGCAGATCTGACAATACAACGCAGAACTCTTTCATTGCTATACGATTATAGCTGCTTGAGTTTAAATCAATTCATTCATTTCAAGAAAATAACAGGATTTTTTACCTGTTTTTAGGCCTTACCGCAAATGAATCAATCATAAAAAGTTTCGGTATACGCTGCGAACTCCTTCTTATTCAAAATTAATCGTTTCCATACGGCACTAATAAATCCGGTTCCGTAACCGAAAAGCTGGATATAACTGGTAATAACCGATACAGAACCGATCAAGAGACTCTTGTTTTTAATACTTGAATCAATAAAAAGCAATAGTACATGAATTCCGATGGGAATCAGAAACAGAACAGAACAAAAGATGGAAAGAAAAACAAGTGCAATGCATCCGATTGTAAATAATGCAGGTGCGGCATGAACCATTTTGAGCGACTGCGGATGTCTTTTGTATAAATTAATTCGGGCAATACCTGAATTGAAAACCTGTTTAAAGAATTGTTTGAAGCTGGTTCTTCTTTTGTGGTAAACGAAAGCTTCTTTTATCAACCGGGTTTTAAAACCGCATTCTATGATTCGGATACTCATATCGATATCTTCTCCGAATCGCATGGAAGAAAAACCGTTCGTTTTCTGAAAAACATCTTTGGAATACCCCATATTAAAGCTTCTGGGATGAAACTTTTCAAGTCTCTCGTTAACACCTCTGATTCCTCCGGTAGTTAAAAAAGAGGTCATTGAATAATTGATTGCCTTTTGCAAAACACTAAAATCTGCATGAGCATTATCCGGTCCTCCGAAAGCATCTATGTAATGTTCTTTCAAGGTCTGATGAACTATTTTAAAATAATCAGGTGGCAAAATACAATCGGAATCCAAAAAGATTAAATAATCTCCCGAAGCTCGTTCACTTCCATAATTTCTGCTCAAACCGGGACCTGAATTATTCTTGAAAAAATACTTTAGATTGAGTTGATTTTCATACTTCTCGCAGATTCCTTCACAAGACACGCCGGAACCGTCTTCAATAATGACTACTTCGAATCCCTGCTCCGTCTGTCGAACCATGCTTTCAAGCAACTCATCGACTTCCTTTGGTCTGTTGTATACCGGAATTATAAATGAAATGTTAATCCTTTCAACTTTTTCTTTCTCCATTCTTTCACATTGAACAAAACAAGTGACAAAAAATTCCTTTTATCAAAAAAACACTTGTGAGATGCGTTTCAGACAAAATTAATTTTAATTATGAATGTGATGTATTAAAGTTCGGATGATTTTAGACCGGGAGAAATCAGAATAAAAAGTTACTCCTGACCATATGATACAAGACGCATATCCAGCAAATGACCCTTTTTTACATTGGAAGGATCTCCGTTAATTATTATAAAGTCCTTAAAGTACTTGTGTACCATCCCTACTCCTTTGGCATAAACTTCATACTTTCTACGTGAATCAATAAAGGAACTGAAGTCCTCCTGTTCAACAGTAACTGTAGACGAAAAAGAATGACCATTAATGGAATAAGACTGATGTAAATTTGAATAATAACAATCCAAACCACCTAATGTGTTGTACGTATTCATATCCCATTCATCGTCTTCGCTCGGTGCAAAAACCAATTTGATTGTCCGGTTATTCTCTTCAACCAATTCACCTCGCGAGCCATCAATAATTGCTGTCCAAATATCGTGAATGGTCCAGGGTCCGTTTGCATTGGTGCTGTAATAGCGTTCAAATTCCCTGGCTATTCTTCCCGAATTATCCATTATGGTGTCTCCGATAACTGTTTTAATGAAATAATCAAAGGTGTCCTTTTGCTGGATTTGCTGATCTACAAATACTTCATGAACTGAATAAATTACATAGTTACCTTCGTTCAAAGGGAAGTAATCGTATTGCATATTAAAGGATTCCTGGTCCTTCTTACATGAAGTGCTTGTAAGAAAAAGGAGCAGACATGAAATTCCTGTTACTATCGTTCTAAACTTTCTAATCACGGATTGAAATTACAAAAAAAGGGGCTTTGATTCTGTAAAATGTTCAAAAAGAATATTTCAGCGAAGAATTACCCGTTCGGATTGATTCCTTTTGCTTTCAATTGCTTTAAATATTCAGCCAGCTCTTTTCCTTCAATCCTTTTTCCATAACGGTAATATTGTTTCCCGGTTTCTTTTCCCGTATGGTCGTGGGCAGATTGCCAGCCATGCTGAATTCCTCCTTTGTAACGTTCCGTGATCATCACCTTTCCATTCGGATGGTTCGTGATAGCAATACCTTCTTTTTTACCGTTAACATAAGTAACCTTGCTTTTAATGACACCGGTATCGAAATACTCAATTACGTCTCCACTGATAACTCCCATCTTATACGGTGTTACCTTAGCTACAATGACACGTTTATCATTCGGATCTTCAAACACATAATAAATCGTCTGGTTCCCGTTCAATTTACCTTTGGAATAAGTTTCTTTCGTACTCAATCTTCCGGAAGGTCCATAATATTCCCAAATACTGTCTTTCTCTTGGCTTCTGAATATACCCTTTGCCATTACAACTCCGTTTTCATGATACATAACGGAAGATGAGCGACCGGTTTTTTCATCGTGTTTAACAACTGCTTTTACCTTCGTTGACGGATAGTAATAGGTAAATGTTCCTACTGGTTTATCATCCTTAAACTGCCCCCTATATTCAAAAGCCCGGGATTTGGGATAAGTCTTTTGCCAGGCTCCCTGTTTTCTGCCCTGAGTATCTTTTTGATTAACCGATTGACCCCATGTCTGAGGTGCAATAAAAAATAATGCAACAAAAATGATCCTAAATATCATAGTTCAATAAGTTTATAAATGATTCAAGTGAATCACAAGTTAAATCAGCCGTTTCATGCTCTAAAACACCTTCGTGTTTTATAAACACGGTTTTCATTCCAAGTTTCCTGCCAAACTCAATGTCCGAATCCGAATCACCTACCATAATAGATTTGTGAAAATCAATTATTGGAAATTCCTGTTTCGCTAAGATGGCCATTCCTGTATTTGGTTTTCTTAAAGGCGAATTCTCGGAAGCCAGATTCGGAGCAAAATAATAGCGGTCAATCTGCGCCTTTTCAACTTCCAATAATTCACTGCAATAACTGTGAATTTCAGAAAGGTTACGCTCAGTCATGATCCCTTTACCGATTCCTTGTTGATTCGTAACTACGAAAACATGTGAAAAAAGCTTATTTGCCTTTGCAATGGACTTGGCA
>CAMPIU010000163.1 GCA_946886545.1 uncultured Flavobacteriales bacterium
CTCCTGGAGTTTAACGGTTTTTCCATTGATTAGAATAACCTGGCTTTCCGGTTTTGTTTTTTCCCAGCGAATTTTGTTTTCCTTCTTATACCACATCTTTCCTGAACCCTTTTGGGCAGAGGTTAAAAGGGCAGAAGTAGCGGTTTCTGTAAAATCTGCCTGAATGGATTTTGTTTCCTTATGTTGTTTTTCCAGTGCTGTTTTGCAGGCTTTGGGATCGGTAATTTTGGTGTATTCCTGGGCACAGAGCCTGGTCGAAACTACCAATAAAAGAAATAAACTACTTATTAATTTCATGAATGAATTTTTTCAAGTGTTCTTGGTTTGCAAAAACAATACCATTTGCTTTTGACTGAAGAATGTATTCCTCCAGTATGTCGGCTGTTGAAACCAAATTATCATGCAATAAGACAATACTGCCGGGTTTGGTATATTTCAGCAAGCGATTCAATAATGTTCCCTTGTTTTTGAAAGAATCGTATGAACGCACGTTCCAAGCAATGATTTTCATTTTTCTTCTTTCCAGTGCTCGTGCTATGTTGGGATTGGTATAACCGATCGGAGGCCTGAAAATACTAGGTTTTTCCGATAAATAGGGTTCGACGGTTTCCGAAAAAGAATCAATTTCCATTCCTGCTTTTTTGGTGTTTAACATCGCAAAGAAAATGAAATGATTTTGTGTATGGTTCCCAACGGTATGACCTTCAGATATGATCCGCTGAAAGATTTCAGGATGCTCCTGGACTTTGCGACCAATTGCAAAGAAAATAGCGTGGATACCGTGTTTTTTTAAAATATCTAAAATACGTGGAGTTAATGCAGGATCAGGACCATCATCAAACGTCAGTATAGCTTCCTTACCTGGGTTGCGAAAGATAGCCGGATAGAAGTATTGAAAACGAAGGAAAAGAACCCCAAAGGAAAGGATGAGAAAAAAAACAGAGAATATGGAAGCAATCCAAAGCCAAAGGTAAGGGCTGTTCCAAAAGACCAAAAGACCGATTACTATTGCGCCGAGTGCGACTAAACTATTTAATTTATGCTTCCACTTCATTTCGACTTATGAGCGTCAAACCCAACTTGTTGGATTCTAAGTTGTTTATGATCAGAATGTTGTTGGCATTTGTGTTTTCAATAAGCCAGTCATTCGCCATGTGAACTGCAAAAGCAGAAGCACTTTGATAGTATCCTGAATAATCCGGGAAAGAATAATGCGAATTGACTTTAGATTTAAAATCCGAACCGGCTTCGAGAATTAGATCCAGCTCTTGAAAGCTGGAATTATGTGAAGTTAAAAATTTTTCGATCAGGTTTTCTGTACTTTCTGCTGAAAAAAACACTTCACAAGCCCGGATATGGGATACTGAATTTCCCTTTTCACCGGATAGTACCATAAAAGTAGCGCCTGATGTAAATGGATGATTCGTTTCGATCAGGGAACCACGGAGTCTTTCCAAAAACGGAATGGCTTCATCTGCGGCACCCACCAAAACGGAATTTTTTCCTTCATCGATGCACAAAAGACCATCCTTCAATGCGACTTCAAACGAAAGTGCATTTTGAGTATGTGTCATGTTATATGCATGATTTTTCAAGTCCAAAGAAATCTGACCCGAAATGGTGTTGTGTGTACTTTGAATGAACGCAGTAGGGGAAAGGATATCACCGCTAACCGTATTGATTGTAACCAGGAACTTCTCTGTATCGGTTAAACAACCGAGAGCGGTTCCAACGGAAATGGAATCAAATTCAGCTGAAACCTTTTCCTGGCATGCCTTCGATGCGGTGATCCCCATGCGTAAAATGGTGCTCAATCTTCTAAGAGCAGCAACCGGAATATAGTTTTTGTAATCCGGGGAGATCAATTCTGAACCTGCAGTTAAAGGCTTCAATCCATCCCAGATATTTTTCTTCAGAAACGAATCCTGATGCGTAATTGATTCTATGTGTTGAATGAAATACATGCTAAACCTTACTTAAAATGATGGTCGAATTATTTCCTCCGAACCCGAATGAGTTGGATAAAATATGTTTGATCGTATTTCCTTCGGAATAATTTTTCACCGGAACAAGGCCCGTTTCTTCGATTGCCTGTTTGAAATTCAGGTTGGGAAGCAAAATACCGTTATTCAAGGCTAAAATTCCAAACACTGCTTCTATTCCTCCCGAAGCGGCTAAAGTATGTCCGGTATAGGCTTTTGTGGAACTGAAAGGCGGTACTGACGAACCGAAAACGGTTTTGATCCCGTGAGATTCGGACAAATCATTGTTTGGGGTTGCAGTTCCGTGTGCGTTGATATAATCGATATCACCCGGTTTCAAACCAGCAACGGCTAAAGCTCCTTTCATAGAAAGCGTTGCTCCCAATCCTTCAGGTGACGATGCTGTTTGATGATAGGCATCCGAAGCATTACTCCAGCCGGAGAGAATTGCCAAAGGTTGTTTACCCGATTTCCGGATAGTTTCTTCTGTTTCCAAAACCAGGAATCCAGCACCTTCGCCAAGATTCAGGCCTTTTCTTGTTTCATCAAAGGGTCTGCACCATTCATCATCGAAGATCATCAAAGAACGGAATCCTGAAATGGTAAACTGCGACAGTCCGTCAGTTCCTCCAACAACTACGCGATCCAATTGTCCGCTTAAAAGCATTCTTGCGCCTAACATGATCGAGTTTGCGGCAGAAGAACAAGCAGTAGAAATGGTGTTTACGAATTCGTTGATCCCCAATTCTTTTGCAATTTGCTCGCTGGTAGATCCACTGGGATGGTTTTTATAAACAGTCAGATCATCGCTTTCACCGTTTAGAAAGTCTTTGTAAGCGATTTCACTTACATCCATACCGCCAACGGAGGTTCCGGAGATCAATCCTGTTCTTATTTCCGGATTCAATGTATGCCCGCGGAATGCTTCTTTTGCAGCAATCATTCCAAGCAGGGCAGTTCTGGAAGCATCTTGTGTCAATTCGAAGCGCTGAACTAACTCTTCATTCGTCCAACTGATTTCACCTACCTTAAAACGTTCTGTATAGGTTTTCTGCCCTTGCTTAATTCCTGTTTTTTCGGAACGTAAAGCAAGCAGCGTTTCTTCTACGTTTTCACCGATGGAAGAAATAATACCTGTTCCAGTAACGTAGATGCGCATTTATTGATGTTTAGAAATGTAAGCTGCCAGTGTGTTTACTGATTGAAAGATTTCTTTTCCTTCATTCGGATCTGCGATTTTGATTCCATAGTTAGAATCCAATAAAACGATGAATTCCAATGCGTCAATTGAATCCAATCCAAGTCCCTGATCTCCAAATAACGGAGCATCATCCTGAATATCTGCCGGAGTTAAATCTTCGAGGTTCAATTGCTCAATAATTTGAGCCTTTAGGTTTTCTTTTAAGTCACTCATTTCTGTATTGTTTAATTAGTGTTGAGAGTTCAAGTTCGATTGAATTGTCAGCATTTTCCGAATTAGTTAGCAAAAATAGGAAACATTCTTGTTCGCCATCCGTTTTTGCTTCTACCCATCCGCATAAACAGCTGTTATTTCCCCTGTCCAATGCCATTTGTGCCCATTCAGAAAAATGTGCGGGGTTGAAACTGTCTTCTACAAAAAAGCAATTTTCACCGTACCATTTGTGACGAATACATAATTCGCCGGTTACGATATTCGGTAAAGTATAGACAAACAGGGAAGGGCTTGGATTGTTCAGTTTCTCGTAGCTATCAACAAACAAATTGTCTGTATTTTGACTTGCCGAGCTGTTTGCGAAAATGATTTGAAGGTCATTTTCCGTATCAATTCCCTCGGGAAAGTAGGGAAGGAGGAGTTCTGTTCCGATAAAGGCCATTTTTGAAAGCACATCCATCTTGTAAAACTTCGGGTAGTCTGCGCCGAGTTGCTGGTATGCCGATTTAAGAGGATTCTCTTCGCCCTTGGTGTCGAAAACCAACTTTCCGTTCAGCATGACCTCTTCCGGACAAACGTAACTATGTGCTAAAATCTTCACGGCAGTTTTTGTAAGATTAAACTTGCATTTCCTCCTCCAAATCCGGAAGCTGTTTTAAGAACCGTATTGATTTCTTTTGATTCGATGCGTTGAATGATATTTAATGGAACGGATGTTCCTGTTTCCCGGTATCCAAGGCTTGGAAACAGGGTGTTTTTCTCCATGGAAACAATACTCATAATGGTTTCCAATAAACCGGCAGCACCTAAGGTGTGTCCGAAATAACCTTTCATGCTGTTGAGCGGAACCTGATCCAGTTTTGTCCGGCCGAATGCAATGCTTTCCATCTCATCGTTGAAAACAGTTGCTGTTCCGTGAGCGGAAACAAAATCAATGTCTGAAGCCGAGAAACCGCTTCGTTTGAATGTTTTTTCAATGGATCGAACCAAGCCTTCTCCGGTTCTTGATGGGCCGGAAATGTGATTTGCATCGTTTGAGGAAGAACCACCTTTGTATAAAACAGCAAATTCGTCTGTTTTTTCTTTGGAAACCAAAACGATTCCGCAGCCTTCTCCCAACGTGGTCCCATTCCGGTCTTTATCAAAGGGTTTGCAGGCTTCATTGCTTAAAGCAAACAAACTTTGAAAACCGAAAGAAACAAATTCGGAAACAGCATCGATTCCTATAACAATTAGTTTCTGGTATTTTTCAGCAAGTAAATAATCTGTTGCCGTATTTATTGCAATTACCCCGGAAACACATGCATTTGAAATGATAAACACATCTGTTTTCGGAAAGAACTCGTGTATGATCGGTTTGGTGCTTGCAAAAGTATCTCCGGGAAGTAAATCAATATTTCCTTTGGTGGAACTTACAATCACTGCAGTATCTTCATCTGATTTGGATGAAAACTTTGCATGGGCTTTCTCCAATGCTTCTCTTAAAAGTTTGTCATACCGGTTGGAAGAAATTGCTTCTCTCTTAGCCAATGGAATAGTTGTTTCCTGGAAACCTGCTTTTTCTGTAAGCTTAATTCCCGACACACCGTTTTTGAAAGCTTCGAAATGCTCATCAACTGTATTTCCAAGCGGACTTACCAACGAAAGAGCTTGTATGTAAACTGGCTTATGCATCAATCCAGTTTAGAGCTTGCTCCCAAATATGATAAAAATCAGGATTGGTAAATTCCAATGTACGGTCAGAAACGAACATAAAAACCTGCAAGGTCATTCCAGTATCGGCAACTTGTTAGGTCGTATTGTTGATTACTTCGTAACGAAATACAATTTTGGCGGAATCGTGTTGTTCCAGAATAACGTTGATTAATGCTCCTTCACCGTAAAAGATGGAAGCTTTGTGGGAAATTTCAGATTTTACAATTGGAATGAAATAGCCTTGAGCATGTACATCCAGGTATTCAATTCCATAATCTCTACCGAATTGTTCTCGCGCATCTTCAAAGAACTTCAGGTAATTACCATGCCATACAACACCCATTGCATCCGTCTCACTGAAACGGACAGGTACAAGAATAGATGATTTCAGGATTTTCATGCCAAAACAATTTTCATTTGACAAGTCAGAAGAATATTTCCATTCGATTTGGCCACGCCTTCCACCAGGTGAATGGTATCAAAGGTGCTTAGTACCTGAACGGATGTTTCAATCAGGTCATCCTGTTTTGCCGGTTTTTCAACCTGAACCTGGGTAACTGCTCCAATGAATCCCAATTTAGGTTCGCCACCTTCTTCCAGGCTGTTCAAATACCCAAAACCGGCAGCACATGTTTGCGCTATATTCTCAATTAGTGCTGATTCCGATAAAATAGCATTTTCCAGAAACAGATTATTTTCCGCAATCTTAAATTCCGTTTTAAAACCACTTTCGTCTGCTGTCAATAAACTGTCAATCATCACAAAAGGAGCTCTTTGAGGGATAATTGAGGTGATATTTTCTTTACTAATCAACATAATATTCAAAAAAGTTAAACCATTGAGTCGGACTTGCTTTCACCTGTTCTTCCAGGTGTTTTACGTATCCTTCCGCAATTTTTTCAGGAGATTCGAACTCTAGGAGCGGATCTGTAGCACTTAATTCATAATGCGTACTTCCTGATTTGACGGCGTATACAAAGGTAAGCGGAACTTTGAATTTATGTGCCATAATAAATGGTCCGGCAGGGAATTCTGCATAACCGTTCAAAAATGGAATCCGAAAGTTCTTTTGACCAGGTGTTGTTCTGTCTGCATGTAAGGCAATTAATTCATTGCGTTTCAATGCCTGGTGTATCAGGATGAGGTGAGAAAGGTCATCTTTGATAGGAATCAGTTGGTATTGCGATTTTCCGGCAGCATCTTCCAGGTAAGCTTTGATTTTCTGAACTTCAGCATCCAGCATTAAAATATTAATTTTCAATGTGATTCGTTCACCAAGCAGGTTTCCGGCATTTTCCCAATTTCCTACGTGTGCAGAAAAAAGAAATCCGCCTTTTCCGGCTTCGTTCATTTTGATCAAGGCTTCTTCGTTGTTAAAACGGAAGGTAAAGATTTTTTTTCGCGGGGTTTTTAAAGCTATTCTGTCAATTAGTGTTTGTCCGAATAAATACAAATTTCTCGCTGTTGCCTTAATTGCCTGCCATTTGGTATAATTAAATCCTTTTTGGTAAAAAGAAATTAAAGCTTTTCGCGGTTTTCGTGAAAAGAGCAGGAAATAACCGGAAACGGCAATGCAAAAGAAGTAAGCGAACCGAACCCCCAGGAATCGAATAGAGTAGATAAAAAACTTGTACCCCCAAAGCGAGCCTTTGGTTTTACCATCCCATTTTTGTTCCATTCACTCTTAAGCGTTCAAACGTTGTTCAACCAGGTCGTAGAAATCGTTGAATGTTTCGATCGTTTTGAAATCGTCTGCAGTTGGTTTGATGCCCAGGTTTTCTTCAATAACAACAACCAGGTCAACATAATCCAAGCTGTCT
>CAMPIU010000164.1 GCA_946886545.1 uncultured Flavobacteriales bacterium
GCAGTGAACGGCATTGAAATAAACTAATATGCTTCTAAGTATGATTCCATTTCCATTTGTCTTTCGAATGTATTGGGAGATCCGGTAGGGTCTCTTTTATTAGGAACCAAAGAGTTTATTCACCAGGCAAGAAGAGTGCGGAAAGTAATGGGTGGAGGAATGCGCCAGGCAGGATTTTTGGCAGCAGCAGGCTTGTATGCATTAAAGAATAATATCGATCGACTCACGGAGGATCATGCGAAAGCAAAACAATTGGAAAGTGCCTTTCTAAATTGTGATTGGAT
Organism: uncultured Flavobacteriales bacterium; assembly: GCA_946886545.1. The sequence continues at coordinate 285 of CAMPIU010000164.1, forward strand.
TGAAAGTAGTTTAGCTGTTGAAACAAATATTTTAGTTGTAATTTTGAAAGAGGAACCAAAACGTGATTTTTACATCCAACAGTTAGGAGATTTAGGAGTAAAGGTTTCTGCTTTTGGTCCGGGAATGATCCGCTTGGTGACTCATTTGGATGTTTCACAGGATGATGTAGAATACACGATAGAACAACTCAGTAAAAAATGAAGCTATTCACAATCTTTTTTATAGCAAGCACATTGATGCTGGTCATTTCCTGCTCGGATGGTGAAAAAGAAACCCTTTCATTGGAAGATATTTCACATACATCTGACAAATTTGATCATATTGATGATTCAAAAGAAATAGTGGAAATAAAAGACGAAAAGCCGAAAAAAGGGTATTTCCTCTTAGCCTTTGATTCGATCTATAAAGATGCTTCCTGGTTTGTACTGGATAGCCTTCTTTTCCCGGATCGTTTCGGACCTTCAAAAATGGAAAAATGGTACCTGCTGAATCAAAAGGATAGTATCGTTGCACTTCATTACGAGTTTAAAGACAGTTTAAGAACAAAGAATGCATTTTTCAATTGGCTCGACTGCTATGGACCGAAATGTAATTCCTATCAGGTTGGGGCACAATTCAAGAAGCAAAACAGAAACTCCTTGTTTTTAATAGGAGAAAATCAGTTGGTTTATATGGAATCCAAATTTCCAATTGCAGCAGAGAAATTGGTTGCAATATTGAATAAAGAAAAGAAAGATCAGAATTGGATCTATGTAGTGGAAATACCAGGAAGAAAGAAAACCCGCTGGTCGACAATTAAAGAAGGAGAAATAGCAGAGTTGAAAGGACAACAAGATATTAAGATATCAGGATCCTAGGACAAAAAATCAAGTCCTAATGTCCTGAAATCTTAATGTCCTAATATCAAAAAAAAGATGAAAGTAGTAAACAGAGGATACATTTACGTAGAGCCAAAACAAGCCTTTTGTGATTGGGCAAAACAACACGATGCAGATTTCGATTTCGACGAATCGGATGATTTGGAAGGGAACGTCTATTTGATAGAAGAAGATTTTTTCGAGTACGAACCCTTAATCGAATCGCATTTCAAAAAGATCATGAAAAATGAATGCATGGCTGTGGTAGATTCGGATGAAGATTATCCGAAACCCACTCTTGATTTGTTCCTTGAATGGTTCACTGTTCGGGTTGGATCCAGTGTTTTTGATACTCAAAAATCCGATTTGGAGAGTGACAAGTTATAAGTTGCTGTTGACCGATTGGTGAAATCAATTCACCGATTTTAATCGGTATTTTCTTTTTTTTCAATCTAATTTAGCCTCGTAATTAATTGTTATGAAGTATTTACTATTGCTTATGAGCCTGGTTCCGGCTTGTCTGATTGCACAAACAACGACTATTGAAGGAACTATCTTGAACCAAAATGGAAAACCTGTTCCATTGGCTACCGTTTTTGTAAAAGGTACGACAGATGGTGGACAATCTAATGAAAAAGGGGTCTACAAATTGACAACATCCATGACCGGAAAACAAATATTGGTTATTCGGGGAGATGAATTGGAAGAGCAAAACATTGAGGTGAATTTGAATGGAACACCGCTTGTTCAGAACATCAAAGTAAGTCAGTCAAAAGCAATTGAAGAAGTGGTGATCTCTGCCGGAACAATGTCAGCATCCAATGATCGTACAGTGGCAATTTTGGATCCGATAGACATTGTAACCACTGCCGGTGGACAAGGCGATATTGCCGGTGCAATTCAGACTTTACCCGGTGTTCAGAGAAACGGTGGAGATCAAACCGGTTTAATGGTTCGCGGTGGAGATGTAAGTGAAACCTCTTTCATCGTTGATGGATTGGTTGCACAAAATGCTTTCGGAAGCTCGGTTCCCGGAGTTGCTCAAAGAACCCGTTTTAATCCTTTTCAATTCAAAGGAACCGCTTTCAGTACAGGTGGTTATACTGCACGCTACGGACAGGCCTTGTCTTCCGTTTTGGATTTAAGCACCCTGGATCTTCCGGATCAAACCAATATCAATATCGGTGCAAACTTTGCCGGTATCTTTTTGGGAGGCACCAAATTAATGGATAACAGTGCGGTGGAATTTACAGGATATTATCAGAACTTATCACCCTTTTTAGCTTTAGCCAAGGCAAATGTGAAATTTTATGAAGCTCCCCAGGGATTCGGTTTTTCAGGACGTTATGTGGCAAAGACTTCTACGAGAGGAATGTTCAAAACTACATTCAATCAAACCTATAACAGTTCCGGCCTGGAAATTCCAAATCCGGAAGTTGCAGGTGCAAATATGAAATTCGGACTGAAGAACCAGAATACTTATGTCAATACCACTTTCAAAAACTTCATCAATGATAAGTGGCTTTACTATGTTGGCTTTTCTTTGAGTAATAACGATGACGATATCAACTGGGATACACTTGTCTCGACCAGAAGTGATAAGAGGGTACAAGGTCGGGGAGAAATGGTTTACACAGCCGGTAATCGCTTTAAAATGGTGATCGGAACCGAATTGCAGCATTTTCAGTACAAACAAACCTTCGATACTTTAATAGGTCAGTTTACTGAAATGTTGAGTGCCGGATATGTGGAGGCAGATATCATTCCATTCAGAAATTTTGCGATCAAGCCGGGCATTCGTGCCGAATATTCTAAATTACTTGCAAAAGGAAATATTTCTCCGCGCCTGGCAATGGCTGTCAAAACAAGTAAAACCAGTCAGATCTCTTTGGCTTCGGGTTATTTTTATCAGCTGGCTTCGCAAAACTACCTGATGCAGGGGTATCGCCCAAATTTCCAGGAAGCATTGCACTTAATGGCGAATTATCAGGTCATTGCCAAAAACCGTATTTTCCGACTGGAAGGATATTACAAATCTTACGATCAGTTAATCAGAGAGCAGGGAGTTGCTTATACACCGAATGCTTTCCGTTTCAATTATGGAATGGTTGACAACAGTGGTTCGGGTTACGCACAAGGAATTGATGTGTTCTGGAGAGATAAGAAAAGTATCAAAAACTTTGATTACTGGATTTCATACAGCTACATAGATACCAAACGATTGTATCAGAATTATATCAGTAAAGTCACTCCGGATTACGTTTCTGATCACAATTTAAATGTGGTTATGAAGTACTTCTCCATGAAACTGCAAACCAGTTTCTCAATGACTTACAGCTATGCAAGCGGAAGGCCGTATTACAATCCGGCAAGTACACGTTTCCTGGGAGATCGTTCACCGGATTATCATAATTTGGCTTTCACGGCAGCATATTTAACAACAATTAAAAAGATGTTTACAGTCTTTTATATTAGCTTAGATAACATTACCAATCAACACAATGTGTTGGGTTACAGATACAGCTATGACGGAAGTCAGAGATATGATGTAAAACCTCCGTTTTATTTCAATGTATTCTTCGGATTCAACATGTCCTTGAAAGAATTTAATAAAGATGAACTTTAATTATAAACTATGAAACAAGTAATCCTCGCTGTGGTTTTAGCATTTACACTGCAAGCAAATGCTCAAGATGAAATTAAAAAAGAACTGGAACCTATTTGCGCAACCTTTGATTCCACTTACACCCTGGAAGGTTGGAAAGCAAAATCAGATCAGTTTGCGCTGGTAAAAGGAAAGTATCCTGAAAATTGGATGCCGGCTTATTATTATGCTTATTCTTGTATCCAGATGTCGTATTTCGAACCCACTTTGGCTATCAAGGATGCCTTGGTGGACAATGCGGAAGAACAAATGGCTAAAATAGAGACTTGTCAGCTAACAGACGAAGTTCATATTATGAAGGCGCTTATTGCAAATGCCCGGATTGGTGCTGACCCGGAAAACCGTTGGCAGAAATATGGGAAAATCTTTGATGATAACCTGAAAGCGGCAAAAGCGATCAATGAAAACAATCCGCATATCTATTTATTGAAAGGGATTTCTACTTTCTATACACCTAAAATGTTTGGTGGAGGAGCTAAAAATGCGAAAACATATTTTGAGAAAGCCAAAGTGAAATACGATTTGATCACTTATACGGATGTGGATAAGCCATATTGGTGGGGAAGAGGTACCTGCAATTATTTCTTCGTCGAAATTGAAAAGGAATTGAAATAAAAAATGTAGGGGTGGAAAATTTTCCTCCCCTATATTTTTTATGCCTTTTCTATCAGTTTTGAATTGTAATACTGAACCTCGGAACTAACCTCTTTTTCAATCCAATTCGGAAGCTCAAATGTCTCTTCTTCCGATTCCAGTTCGATCTCTGCGATCATTAGTCCTTCCAGTTTTCCATGGAAAATATCAACTTCCCATTTCTTTTCACCTACAATTAATTCATAACGCTCTTTCTCCAGTACCTTTGCACAGAAATTAGCCAACAACTGATTTGCATCCTCCAGAGGAATTTCATATTCGAACTCATCTCTTGAAATACCGATCGTTTTTCCTTTGATCGTCAAATATCCTTTATCGCCCTTTGTACGCACACGAACAGTTTTCCCATCCAGGTCGCAGATATAGCCTTGTCGTATTTTTTTTGATTGAAGGTATTTGACAACATCCAGTATCGTATCACCAACTAAGTATTTCCGCTCGATTTCTTTCATTTGATAGATTTTAGGACTACAGGTCCCGATAGTTATCGGGATTAAGATGCTAAGACTTAAATAGACAGCTCATAAACAAATTCAAGTCTTAATATCCTAATATCTTGATGTCCAATTCTACTAATTTACAATACATTTTGCAAAATGAAATACGGACGATAGAAACTAACGGATTATATTATCTTCGCAGTATGCAGGTGATTCTGACATTTGATTACGAATTGTTTTTCGGAACCAGCACCGGGAGCGTTCAAAAATGCATGATTGAACCGGGGGATCGATTGTTGGCAATAGCTAAGAAACACCAGGTTCCAATGGTCTTTTTTGTAGACGTGGGATTTTTGATCAAACTTCAGGAATACAAGGATCAATACACTAATCTGGAAGTTGATTTTAACCAAATTGTTGCTCAGCTAAAAGAAATGCAAAGCTTGAACTGCGAAATCCAATTGCACATTCATCCGCACTGGGAAAAATCTCATTACGACGGAGAAAAATGGTTGGTGGTAACTGATGGCTGCTATAAACTTTCGGATTTTTCAGATACCGAAGCAGAATCCATTGTGCGAAAATATTATGGGTTTTTAAGTGATTTGATTGGGAAGGAACCAAGTACTTATCGTGCGGGAGGTTGGTGTATCCAACCCTTTAAACAAATTGAAAAAGTTTTTCAGGAACTCGGAATTGAGAAAGATTCAACGGTATTTCCGGGTGGAAAATTTGAATCCGAACATTATCAATTTGATTTCACAAGCGTAGCTCCTTTTGGTAAACCGTATAGATTCCAGTCAGATGTAACAAAGGCAACAGAAAATGGGTTTTTCTTAGAGATTCCCATCTCTTCCTGGGAATTTTCTCCCTTATTCTATTGGCGTTTGTATATTTTGGGAAGACTGAATCCAAGTGATCATAAAATGATCGGTGATGGCTCTTTTTTAACCCAGCCGGGAAGAAAAAAATCCGTTTTACTCAATAAGACCTGGAATCACGTAAGCTCTGATGGTTATTATGCTTCGCAATTGAAGAAACAGGCAGAATTTTATTTGTCTAAACAAACACCGGTTTTCGTGGTGATCGGCCATCCGAAAGGAATGACTAATTTCTCCCTAAAGGAATTGGAATCTTTCGTTTCTGAAACGAAAACCATCTATGAATTCGTTAATTACCACTCATGCAGTTTGTAAGCGTAAATTCCGAAGAGGAAAAGATAAGATGGGATGAACTGGTTTTATCTAAAGGAGCTTCTGTATTTTCAGAGTCAATATACCTGGATGCAACTGCTGAAAATTGGTTGCTCTTATATGCCGGGGATTTTAAATCGGGAATGGCTTGCCCTTATGTTGTAAAGGGAGGAGTGAAAATTTTGGTTACCCCGTTTTTTAATCGTTTTATGGAATGGGTCGGTAATTCTGTTCCGGAAGAAGAGATACTTAATGCCTTGAAAAGTGAATTTCCGGTGGCAGATCTCCAGGTTGGAAAAGGATTTGGGTTAAATCAACGGATTTACCAAAACCTGCTTCCGGGAAAACTAAAGTTAAATCAGCAGGCCAAAAGATCTTTGAATAAATCAGTAGAATTCACGGTGAAAAAGGAAGAGAATATTCCGCAGATGATGGAATTGCTGAGAAATGAACTCCTGAACCGCATTCATGGAATCAATGAGCATACGCTTCCGATCCTGGAAAAACTGGTTACCTCTTATAAGGATAAACGCCTGGTACAATTTAATTTGTACAAAGAGAATGAATGGCTGGGAGGAGTTTGGACTTTGGAAACCGATTCTGCGGTGCTTTATTTGAAAGGAACAACTACTGAAGAAGCTAAAAAATCAGGCGGGATGTACAAACTGATGCTGACCGCAATTGAGGATGCCGCTTCTAAAGAAAAAGTGTTTGATTTCGGAGGCTCAAATGTGGAATCCGTTCGAAGATTTAATTTGAATTTCGGCGCAGAAGATGTTGTATATTCGCAATTGAGCTGGAATAAGGC
>CAMPIU010000165.1 GCA_946886545.1 uncultured Flavobacteriales bacterium
CACTACTTCGTTCTTCGAACTTCGTAGTGTAAACGTGGGGTATCTATACTGTATCCATGCTTTATACCGGGAGTAAAGTGGGAGTATTTATACCTCGTCTACCAGGTGGATGAAAAGCATCAATACAATGGACGCGAAGCTTCGTGTCCATACAGATTTTTTTCGTAAATTACGGAAAAGGATTCGTCGTGGCAAAGCAGATCGGACATCAAATCAAGGGGAGAATAGACGATTATTCGTTCTATCACGACCGGGTGCATGGCTATTTGGTTCGCCGGACCGGTGGTATTACTTCCAAAGAATATAAAACAGATCAGCGGTATGCTGCTGCCCGGGATGCCAGTTCCGAGTTTGCCAATGTTTCAAAAACAGGCAAACTGATCCGTGAAGCTTTAAGTCCTTTTATTCAGCAAGTAAAGGACGGTACGATGGTGAACCGGATGAATAAGGAACTGGTTGCGCTAAAACAACTGGACAATAAGAATCCTCGCGGAAAACGCAGGCCTGAGATAATGCTGGCGGATATGGATGCAAACAAATGGTTCAGGATCTTCCAGTTTAATGCGGGGGTGAAAATATATGAATTGATGGGCACGAGCCAGAGCCTCGCGCCAGCAAAGAACATGAGCCAGAGCCTCGCGCCAGCGGAGGAGATTGGCACGAGCCAGAGGCTCGCGCCAGCAATTGGCGGAAATTTTTGCGTCCCTACGATAGATCCATCCAAATTTCCGGAAGGAGCTACACATGCGGGGCTGACAGAGGTGAGAACGGTGATTGATTTTGAGAAGGGATATTTTGAGACGAGTTCGTCACGGATGGGATTGGTTTCGAAAGCCGAAGTCTCCTACCGGCGGGAGAAACAAAAAGTTTTTTCCCACAGATGCGCAGATGAAGATGGCGCTTACCAGTCGCCAGTTTTTTTTCAGAAAGAGTTGTCGTTACATATTTAATAATCTGATTATATTTCCTCTTTTTCATTTACAGAGATCGTTTGTCTGCTAGTGCTTTTTTTCAGGGAAGAGAATGGCAGGCTGATTCAATTGGAGGGAAGAGTGCATTCGATGGGGATTATCGGGATTCGTGAATTGAGGGTTAGTGATTTCAAATTGGAGATTGCTAAAGGAATATTACAGATTGGCAAGGGTGGGATAAACAGGAAGCACAGAAAGCTAAAGCATAATATAAGGTTATCAGGTATTCCTAATTTATCTCCTATGGGTAAACGATAACGTGAAATAGAACCAAGGGGTAGATAAGCAGTTAATTTATCAAGAGTGAGGATTGACAAATACAATTCATCCATCTATTTGCACCGTCATTTCCCCGCAATAGCTTCCCTATTTACTCAGGGTACTTTTGTGACATTCTTTTATTTCCCGGGAAAAGATCGTTTTCACAAGCACACTGAATAATCTATCATCTTATTCCGTACATTCGGATCATTATAAATGAAGATTACATGTTTATTCACCAGGGTAAAAAAAGGACGGCAAAACACAACCTGCAAATTGCATCCCTGCTGTCTTTTGTTGCCGGAATTGTCAATGTAGCCGGTTTTTTAGCCGTTGCAAAATTGACTACCAATGTGACCGGGCATTTTGCTTTTTTTGTGGATGAAGTTTTCAAATTGAAATTTTGGGAAGGTTTCATTTACTTTTTATACATCTTCTTCTTTTTCCTTGGGTCCTTTTCTTCCAGTTTCCTGGTAGAGGTTCTTTCCAGGAAAAATGAAAACTATGTCTACATTGTTCCCACATCGATCGAGTGCCTGATCCTGGCAATTATTGCTGTATTAGGCGGGAATTTAATGATTGAAAATCCGGATCTGATCGCCTTTAGTCTACTTTTTGCAATGGGTTTACAAAATTCCCTTGTCACCAGGATCTCCAATTCAACTGTTAGGACAACACATCTTACGGGTCTTTTTACCGATTTAGGAATAGAACTCTCTCAATTGTTCTTTTACAGGGAAGATGAAACAAGAAAAAAATTGATTGCTTCGGTCAAACTGCGCCTAACGATCATCAGTTTCTTTTTTATTGGCGGGATCGTTGGCGGGATCTTTTATTCACAAATTGGTCTGCATGTTTTGCTGATTGGCTCAGTTTCATTGATCTTCGGAATCATCTATGACAACATCAAACTGAAGATCAAATTACTCCGGAAGAAATACCGTCATTAAAAGAATCTGGTAGATTGATCAGAACGTCACTTCACCACATACAGACTGCTTCAAAATAGCTTTTACAGCTTCCGCATTTCCGGCACTTTTACCCAAAGCATACATAGTTTTCGTTACTGCAGCTTCCGTTGTGAGATCAAAGCCTGACAACACGCCGTTTTTTTCGAAGAAGGAACTGGTTTCGTATTTTCCCTGCTCCACTCTTCCCGTTGAACATTGCGTTATGTTCAGAACGATTCCTCCGGCTTGAAGGTAATTCAGTAACAAGGAATGAAATTGCTTATCAGATGGAGCATTCCCGGAACCGTAGGTTTCCAGTATAAGAGCTTTGGTTTTTTTGATGTCGAAAAGGGATTCATAAATTCCCCAATTGATCCCGGGAAAGAATTTGATCAAGGCTATGGAAGGGTCAAATGCGGTGAACAATTCCAATTCTTTTGATGTTTCGACCGTTTCCCCTGTATAATCAATGTGTACTCCGGCAACAGCCAAGGGGCGCAGGTTGGGTGAACGGAAAGCTTCAAAAGAAGAGGCAGATACTTTAGAGGTGCGATTTCCCCGATATAAAGAATATTCAAAATAGATAGCTACTTCCCGGATCCGAGGAGTTCCGTTTTCGCTTTTCGCTGCGGCAATTTCAATCGCCGTAACCAAATTCTCTTTTCCATCGGTTCGAATAGTTCCGATCGGTAGTTGAGACCCGGTGAAAATGACCGGCTTCGTCAATCCCTGGAGCATAAAACTCAAGGCTGAAGCTGAAAATGCCATCGTATCTGAGCCGTGTAAGATCACAAATCCATCAAACTCGGTGTATTTGTTGTAAACCAACTCTGCCATTTCTTTCCACCAAAGCGGGTTCATCTCGGAAGAATCGATCGGATGCGGAAAAGCATGGGTAGTCAGCTGTACGTTCAAACGCGCCAACTCAGGAATGTGTTTATATACATCACCAAAGTCAAAGGCGGTCAGCGAACCGGTTAAGGGATCATTCACCATTCCGATGGTTCCACCTGTGTAAATTACCAATACGTGCGGCCTTGTATTCATGTTCTTCTCTTGAGTGCGACAAAGTTCACTGAAAATACCGAAAAAGCAAGTTTCAAGGAAGAAGTTTATTACTAAGGATTACTATTAGCTCGTGCTGGTGCTTTCCAGAAGGTACTCGGATTGTTGGTTACATAATTAGTCATAGTGGAATTAAAATCTTTGTTGACATATTCTGACTTCTGTGGAGTTTGATTGATTCCATCCAAAGGCAGTAATTGAATGTAAGTCGTATTCTTCCCAGGCAGTTTTGTTTCGTAATCGTATTCACTTGAAACCGGGCATTCGAGACGATACAGGTTCTTTGCCATGTAATTATGGATGTAATCCTCAAGCCACACGAACTGTTCATTATTCCAATTCGCATCCGGGTTCACAATGAGAGTCCGACCATCAATAAGCCGCTGTCTCACTTCTTCGATACCTAAGAGCATTCCCTTTTCATCCATTACATATGCGTTATTGGTTGGATCCATATAAACCCATTTTCCCAGCCATTCCGAATAAACCATATTGACCACATGACAATCGTCAAACTCCAATTCTTTCGGCATACAGGTAACGTAGCGTGATTTGAAGCCCATTGCCAGATAGCATTCATTCAGTGAAATAGCCAATCCGCGACAATTCAGCCCCCGTGAGCCGTCACTACAAACGGTGATCAGATCATCCGCATTTTTATTTTCAGGATTCCCATGCTGACCATCGTGTCTCACCAGGTTGTGGATCCAATGCATCAGGTTGATTATCTGATTAAACTCGCCTGCATCGCCCGCAATGGAATCGAGGTTATATTTTTTTCGCAGTGCCTGCAAATGTGAATCACTCGAATCCTGGTAAATGAACTCCGGAACCGTTCTCAGATCGGAAGTATTGTATTTCGCTGCTTTCTTCAACTTCCCGATATAATCCGGAGTTTCGACATACCGAACACGGGTCCAGCACGTGTCTTTATGTTGGTAGATTACCAGGAAATCACGAACAGGGTGTTTTTTGTCCACCCTAATATAAATGGAATCAACATCCGTGATAAATTGAATTTTTTCATCCCAGACTACAGTACTGTCCGGTTTTAGATCCGGTGCAATGCTCCATGTGTGTTTGGTAAAGGCAGCATCACTCGGAAACTTCATTGGAAATGATTTGATATTTGTATGAAGTACCTGTAGTTTTTTTTGAGCAAAGACAGATCCCGATAAAAGAAGGAGAGTGATCAGTAAGATAGAACGCATTGATTTGGGTTTTAAACCAAAGCTATAAATTATTTTGTGTTCTAAACGCATTTGGTAAGAAATTGTTTTTTAGAAGGCAAAACATTATTTTTTGATATTATAATATCAAACACACCCTTTTTTTAGCTATATTTGACATTATAATATCAATTTAGTGTACGGAATAGAAAAAACTCCCAAACAAGTGATGCTCCAACTTGGTGAGCGAGTCAGACAACTGCGTAAAGCACAAAAAATGAGCAGACAGGACTTAGCTGATCGTTCAGGAGTTCCTTCCCCTACTTTGCGAAAGTTTGAACAGACAGGAATTATTTCACTGGAAAGTTTATTGAAACTGGTGCAAATTTTCGGACGATTGGAGGAATTTGAAAAACTGCTTCAGCCGAACGATTTGGAAAGCAAACGTTATTTATTTGACGATTAATGGAAAACAAGAAAAAATTAGAGGTGTATATCCGGTTTTCAAAGGAAGACATTCCTGTTGGTCAACTTGTTCAGGACGGGAAAGCTGTCTTGTTCAAGTATCATTCGAGTTATCTGACAAAGGGATTTAATATTTCTCCAAAAAAAATTCATTTTGACGAATCTATTCAAACAACCTCTTTTTCTCCGTTTCAGGGGCTTTTTGGTGTTTTTGCAGATTCCCTTCCAGACGCTTGGGGAAACTTGCTCCTCCGTCGGTGGTTGAGTTCGAAACAGTTACTTCCTTCACAATTGAATTCGCTGGACCGTCTTTCATTAGTCGGTGAAAACGGACCGGGAGCCTTGATATATAAACCTTGTGAAGAGGGACAACGCTCGAATGATTTTGTTGATTTAGATAGTCTGAATCATCAAGTAGAAGAAATTATCAGTGGAGAAAGTGAAGAGATCATCGATGAATTGTTTCAAAAAGGGGGAAGTCCCGGAGGTGCCAGACCAAAAATCTATGCAGGTTTTAACTCAGACACCCACGAGTTGATTTATGGAAGCAACGAACTTCCGGACGGATTTAGCCACTGGATGGTGAAATTTGCAGCAACGGTAGACTCGCCTGATATCACACATTCCGAAATGGCATATTATAAAATGGCCATCGCTGCTGGAATACAAATGTCCGAATCCAAATTACTTGCCGGAAAATCGGGAAAAAAATACTTTGCAACGAAACGTTTTGACAGGCACCAGAACAATCGGTTACATTTAATCTCTGCCGCAGGAATGTTTCATGACGATTACGAGCACAGTCAATTGGATTATGGGACACTGATTCATGAAACAAATTGGCTCATCAATGACTACCGGGCAATCGAGCAACAATTCCGAAGAGCTGTTTTCAATGTTTTTGCCCACAACCGCGACGATCATTCCAAAAACTTTGCTTTCCTGATGGATGAAAAAGGACACTGGTCATTAGCTCCGGCGTTTGATCTCACCTTTTCTTCTTCTTCTCAGGGAATGCACAGTACAACTTGTGCATGAAACTGTGTCAATCCCGGAACAAAAGAATTAATGAGCTTGGCAGAACATTTTTCTATCCGAAACGGAGAAAAAATTATTGAGGAAGTTAAATGCGTTATCAAGAACTGGGAATATTTTGCTCATGAATCGACCGTTACGTCAACAACCACCAAAAGCATTTCCAAACAATTAAAGGAAATAATCAATCGTTAGTTATGGAAGAGTCTCAATCCATTCCGGGTAGTTACTTCCCCTAGTTTACTCAAAGGAATATCTAAGATTTCGGCAATTTTTTCAGCCGTGTGGATTACATAAGCACTTTCATTACGTTTTCCCCGAAAAGGAACGGGTGATAAATACGGTGCATCCGTTTCCAATAACAATTTTTCAAGCGGGATGTGCTTCAAAGTTTCAGGCAGATCCGATTTCTTGTAAGTCACAACTCCTCCTATTCCAAATGAAAAACCTTTGTAATCCAGGATCTTCTTCACGTCTTGTTCATTTCCGGTGAAACAATGAAAGATTCCTTTCAAGCGTTCGTCATTTTCCTGGTCGAGGACTTCGTAAATCTCAGGAAACGAATCGCGTGCATGGATCACAATCGGAATTTGAAATTCCTTAGCCCAGGTGATCTGAGTCCGGAATGCTTCTTTTTGCTCGGTCACAAAAGTTTTATCCCAATAAAGATCAATCCCGATCTCACCGATTGCTACATAAGGTCTTTTTTCCAGCAAAAGCCTCATTTTGGCCAGTACCAACTCCCAATTTGCATCCACAGAACATGGGTGAAGTCCCATCATGGCAAAACAATTTTCAGGAAACTGTTTCTCCAATGCATGCATCCCTTCTACTGAATCCAAATCAATATTTGGCATGTACATCCGCTCAACTCCTGCTGCAATAGCCCGTCGGATCATTTCCGTACGGTCTTCGCTGAATTGTTCGGAATAAAGATGTGTGTGAGTGTCTATCATTGTTGGTTAT